>JANWJA010000129.1 GCA_025449615.1 Methyloceanibacter sp. | reverse complement strand
CTGCGTTGTGGAGAGGCTCGCGTGCCCGAGCAGCTCCTGGATCGAGCGCAAATCCGCGCCCGCGCCGAGGAGATGCGTGGCGAAGGAGTGACGGAGCGCATGCGGCGTTGCCGTCTCAGGCAGGCCAAGCGCTGCACGCGACCTCGCGATCAGAAGCTGGATGATGCGGGGGCTGAGCTGCTTGCCGCGCACCCCGACGAACAGCGGATCGTCGGAGCCGAGCTCGATCGGACAGAGTTTGAGATACTCCGCGACCGCCTCCCGCGCGAAGGGCAGCACCGGCACCACTCGGGTCTTGTTGCCTTTGCCCTTCACCCGCAGCATGTCGCGGCCCTTCAGCGGCGCGTCCTTGCGTTGCAGCGACAGCGCCTCGGAGATACGCAGGCCCGAGCCGTAAAGTAGCGATAGCACCGCGATGTCACGCGCCGCGATCCAGGGTTCGGCGTTTTCGGACGACGCAATGTCCGGACTCTCGACCAGCGCGGTGGCTTTCAGCGCCGTCAGCGGCTTCGGCACCGAATGCGGCAGTTTGGGCAGCGAGACGCCGCGGATCGCGTCATTCTTGCCGTAGCCGCGCCGTTCGAGGAATTTGTAGAACATACGGAGCGCCGACAACGCGCGCGCCAGACTCCGGCTGCCAACCTCGTCGTTTCTGCGCGCCGCGAGGAACCCGCGCACGTCCCGCGCACTAAGCCCAAGCAGCTGCGTCATATCCGGCAGGCGATTGAAATGAGCGGCAAGGAAAGCGAGGAATTGGGAGATGTCGCGTGCATAGGCTTCGGAGGTATTTGCCGAGAGTTGCCGCTCGGTCGAAAGATAGTCGAGCCACGCCTGGACCGCCTCGCGCACATAAGGCGAGCCCATCACTTGCGGCGCTTCGGCCTTCTCTGCCACGCTTCAGGATCCCCCGATTCGGGCCACGTCCCATCATCGGCCTCTGAGCTACTATATGGAAGCAGAGTTCCTTCCCGTCCCTTAACTGAAGCCTCGCGACCTTGGCCAAAACGAAGCCGGAACCCAAAACCGTACCCGTGCTGCTGCCGCTCGCTCTGCCTGCGGCCTACGACTATCTCGTGCCGAAGGGCATGAAGGTCGAGCCTGGCCAGTTCGTCGTGGCGCCCCTAGGCACGGTCGAATATCTCGGCGTGGTTTGGCGCCGTGGAACCGACGAGCCCGCGCCGAAGATTAAGCGCGACAAGCTGAAAGCCATCGTCGAGGCGATCAACGATGTGCCGAAGCTCCCGCCTGTCTCGCTCGATTTCCTCGATTGGGTGTCGAGATACACCCTCGCGCCCCCCGGCATGGTGCTCCGCATGATGATGAGCGCGGGCCGGGCCTTCGATCCTCCGGCGCCGCGTTATGGCGTCCGCTTCGCCGGCGACACGCCGTCGCGAATGACGCCGGCGCGGGCTCGCGTCATCGAGCAGGCGAAGAACGGATTGATCTGGACCAAGTCGAGCCTCGCCGAAGCCGCGGGCGTCAGCACCGGCGTGATCGATGGCCTCGTCGACGCCGGCAGCTTCATCACCGAGCCTCTGCCCGACTGGCATGCAATGCCGCTCGATCTGACGCGGGAGCGCGCCAAGCTTACGCCTGAGCAGGCGCAAGCCGCGACGGGACTGGTCAACAACACCAATGACGGCTTCACCGTAACGTTGCTCGACGGCGTCACCGGCTCCGGCAAGACGGAAGTCTATTTCGAAGCGATTGCGCAAGCCCTGAAGCAGGGCAAGCAGGCGCTGGTGCTAATGCCCGAGATCGCGCTCACCAGCCAATTCATCGCCCGCTGTCAGGAACGCTTCGGTGCCAAGCCCGCCGAATGGCATTCGGGCATGACCTCGGCGACGCGCGGCCGTGTCTGGCGCGCCGTCGCCGAGAACAAAGCCAAGCTCGTGGTCGGCGCCCGCTCGTCACTGTTTCTCCCCTTCCCCAATCTCGGTCTCATCGTCGTCGATGAAGAGCACGACCAGAGCTACAAGCAAGAAGATCGTGTCGCTTATCAGGCGCGCGACATGGCGGTGCTGCGCGGCTCTCTCGGGCAGATTCCCGTCGTGCTGAGCTCTGCCACGCCCTCGATCGAGAGCCTGGTCAATGTCGAGTGGGGACGCTATCGCCACGTCAGGCTTACCGAGCGCTACAAAAACGCAAGCCTCCCAGACATCAAAGAGATCGACATGCGGAAAAGTCAGCCGGAGCGCGGCCGCTTTCTCTCGCCAGCATTGATCGAAGAGGTGGCGGCAACTCTGGCCCGCGGCGAGCAGGCGCTGCTGTTTCTCAATCGCCGCGGCTATGCGCCGGTCACGCTCTGCCGGAAATGCGGCTTCAAATTCGAATGTCCGAATTGCTCGGCCTGGCTGGTCGAGCACAGATTCCGGAAACGGCTCGAATGTCACCATTGCGGCAAGTTCACCCCGCTTCCCGAAATCTGCCCGAAATGCGGCGCGGAGAATTCATTGGTGCCATGCGGACCCGGCGTCGAGCGCATCGCCGAGGAAATTGCGGAGCTGTTTCCTGAGGCGAGGCGCACCCTGCTCTCGAGCGACCTTGTCGAGAGCATCGCCGATCTCCGTGAGACCTTGCGTGAGATTGAGGCGCGCGAGGTCGACGTCATCATCGGCACCCAACTCGTCGCGAAGGGCCATCATTTCCCAGGGCTGGCTTTGGTCGGCGTGGTCGATGCCGACCTTGGCCTTGCCCAGGCCGACCCGCGCGCCGCCGAGCGCACCTTCCAACTGCTCAATCAGGTCACGGGCCGCGCCGGCCGCGAAACCGTGAAGGGGCGCGGCCTGATCCAGACTTACATGCCGGAGCATCCGGTGATCGCGGCACTCGTTTCAGGCGACCGCGACACCTTCCTTGCCCGCGAGATCGAAGCCCGCAAATCGGCGCACATGCCGCCTTTCGGCCGCCTCGCCTCGCTGCTTGTGACCGGAAGTTCTCGCGAAGCGGCGGAGAGCTATGCGCGAAGCGTCGCTCGCGCCGCGCCCTCTGCGGCCAAGATCGAGATTCTAGGCCCTGCCGAAGCGCCGCTCTCCGTCATCCGCGGCCGTCACCGTTATCGACTGCTGATCAAAGCCCCGCGCGAAACAGACCTCCAGACCTATCTCCGCCTCTGGCTCTCCGAAGCGCCCAAGCCGAAGGGCGATATCCGGCTGGTGGTTGATGTCGATCCGTATAGTTTCTTGTGATTGGCAGCGGCTCCGATGCATCGCTCCACCGACCCTGAATTCTTCGCCCTCCTCACCGGCAGCTATGCGCGCCTCGTCGGCGTACCGCTCGTGCCAGAGGGAACGGACGCAAATTGGCTCTACGCGGAGGCGCCGTTCGTCATCCTCGCGCACAACACTGAACCAGACCCGATCTTCATCTACGCCAACGGGGCGGCGCAAGCATGCTTCGGCTATTCGTGGGAAGAGTTCATGTCGCTGCCGTCGCGCCTCTCGGCCGAACCTGCAGACCGGGCCACGCGGCAGGCTTTGCTCGACGCTGTCGCCAAGAACGGTTTCATGACCGGCTATAGCGGCGTTCGTGTCGCGAAGTCCGGCGCCTGCTTTCGCATCGAGCACGGTGTCGTCTGGGAGCTTCTGGATCTAGAAGGCGTGAGGCGCGGCCAGGCCGCGAAATTCTCGTCCTGGCAGCGCCTCTGAATTTTATCCGCTTACGCTTTGCGGATGTCTTGCGCGGCGCGGGCCAGAATCTCGACGATCTTTGTCTCAGCCTCGTCATCCTCGGTCTCGAGCCGCTTCACCGCGGTCGCCCGGAGATTGTCGAGCGCAGCGCCCACCAGCTGCGGCACGCTCTGGTCTTCGTCCCGATCGTTCCCGCGCTCGCGGCGCATCCGCGCCATCTTTTTGCCGAGGCCCGAAAGCCGCGCCAGCACCAGATCGGCGATATCGCGGTTCTCCTCAAGATGGGCCCGTCCCTCTTCCGTGATGCTGTAGCGCTTCTTGGCGCCTTCGCTCTCGGCGGTGACGTATCCGGCCTCCTCCAGGAAGGTGAGCGTGGGATAGACCACGCCGGGGCTCGGGCTGTAGCAGCCGCTGGTCTTCTCCTCGATCAGTTTGATCAGCTCGTAGCCGTGACGCGGCTGCTCTTCGATCAGCGCCAGCGCCAGCAATTTCAGATCGCCATGGGCGAGCATGCGGCCGACCCGGAACCAGTCGCCGCGGCCTTCGCCGCCGCCGCCGCGCCCGAAACGAGCGCCCTCGCCCATGTGGCGGGCAAAGCGCCTGGCGGCCCGAAAGCCCCTTCGGTCGTCCTCGTGATGTATGTGGTTATGCATCGTTGTTTTTCCTTGTTCGTTTAAGATGTATCGAAAGATAGGTCTTATACAGCCATTGCAAGATATATCTTTTGCTGCCCATCTGAGGCCGCAGATCAGGCCGCGTCCGGAAATATTGCACCCCCATTCCCCATATGTTAGAGCCTCGCGCGGGCCTTCCAGGGGCTGTTGGCGGCTTGATTTCAGCCGTTGGCGGGTGGGAGCGCCAATCCCAGAATTCTTGGGTCTTGACGACGCGGCGGCTTCCGAAAAAGAGCGCCCGTCAGGGAGTTAGGGACGTTTCGTGGCCGGCGGGACAGATCAAGTATCGGGCGTTGCAGGGCGTTATGCGACCGCCCTGTTTGAGCTCGGCCGCGAGGCCAATCAGCTCGACCCCATTCTCAACGACCTGAACCGGTTTCACGAGGCCATGGACGCGGTCGACGACCTCGCCCGCCTGGTCAAGAGTCCGGTCTTCTCCGCCGAAGAGCAGGAGCGCGCCATCGGAGCGATCCTCGAGCAGATGAAGATCGAGGGCCTCACCGCCAATTTCCTCGGGCTCGCCGCCAGGAACCGCCGCCTATTCGCCGTACCGGACATGATCAAGGCCTATCGCGCGCTGCTTGCCCGCCATCGCGGCCAGACCTCCGCCGAGGTGACTTCCGCCGCCAAGCTTGAGGCCGGCCAAATCCGCGCGCTTCGCGAGGCGCTAAAGGCTTCGCTCGGCAAGGACGTCGATCTTGAGGAGCGAGTCGATCCAGCCCTTCTCGGCGGGCTTGTCGTCAAGATCGGTAGTCGCATGATCGACTCTTCGCTCCGCACGAAACTCAACAACATGAAGCACGCCATGAAAGAGGTTGGCTGATGGATATCCGCGCCGCAGAGATCTCCGCGATCCTGAAAGAGCAAATCAAGAATTTCGGCCAGGAGGCGGAAGTCTCCGAGATCGGCCAGGTGCTGTCGGTCGGCGACGGTATCGCCCGCGTCTATGGCCTCGACAATGTCCAGGCCGGCGAGATGGTCGAGTTCGCCGACGGCACCCGCGGTATGGCGCTGAATCTCGAAGTCGACAATGTCGGCATCGTGATTTTCGGCGACGACCGCCACATCAAAGAAGGCGACACGGTCAAGCGCACCGGCGCCATCGTAGAGGTTCCCGTCGGCAAGGGCCTGCTCGGGCGCGTCGTCGATGCTCTCGGCAATCCGATCGACGGCAAGGGCCCGATCGAGTTCCATGAGAAGCGCCGCGTCGACGTCAAGGCGCCCGGCATCATTCCCCGCCAATCCGTGCATGAGCCGATGCAGACCGGTCTCAAGGCCATCGACGCGCTGATCCCGATCGGCCGCGGCCAGCGCGAGCTGATCATCGGCGACCGTCAGACCGGCAAGACCGCCATCATTCTAGATACCATTCTTAACCAGAAATCGATCAACGCGACCGGCGACGAGAAGACCAAGCTCTATTGCATCTATGTCGCCATCGGCCAGAAGCGCTCGACCGTCGCGCAATTCGTCAAGGTGCTCGAGGATAACGGCGCCATGGAGTATTCCATCGTCGTCGCCGCGACCGCCTCGGACCCTGCGCCGATGCAATATCTAGCGCCCTTCACCGGCTGCGCCATGGGCGAGTTCTTCCGCGACAACGGCATGCATGCGCTGGTCTGCTACGACGATCTGTCCAAGCAGGCTGTGGCGTACCGCCAGATGTCGCTCTTGCTCCGCCGTCCTCCCGGACGCGAGGCCTATCCCGGCGATGTGTTCTATCTGCATTCTCGCCTGCTCGAGCGCGCCGCCAAGCTCAACAAGCACAATGGCTCTGGCTCGCTCACCGCGCTTCCGGTCATCGAGACCCAAGCCAACGACGTGTCGGCCTATATCCCGACCAACGTGATCTCGATCACCGATGGTCAGATCTTCCTCGAGACCGATCTGTTCTATCAGGGCATCCGGCCCGCGGTGAACGTGGGTCTCTCGGTGTCGCGCGTCGGCTCCGCCGCGCAGGTGAAGGCGATGAAGCAGGTCGCCGGCAAGATCAAAGGCGAGCTCGCCCAATATCGCGAGATGGCGGCCTTCGCTCAGTTCGGCTCCGACCTCGACGCCACCACGCAGCGCCTCTTAAATCGCGGCGCCCGTCTGACCGAGCTTCTGAAGCAGCCGCAATTCTCGCCGCTGAAGATCGAAGAGCAGGTCGTCGTGATCTATGCCGGCGTCAACGGCTATCTCGATCCGCTCCCCGTCTCATCCGTGCAGCGTTTCGAAGCCGAATTGCTTCGCTATATGCGCGATCGGCACAAAGACATTCTCGACGCCATCCGCGATCAGAAGGAAATCTCCAAGGAGACCGGCGACAAACTCAAAGCCGCCGTCGACAGCTTCGCCAAGGCCTTTGCGTAACCGGATCGACCAATGCCCTCGTTAAAAGAGCTCCGCAACCGCATCTCGAGCGTGAAAGCCACGCAAAAGATCACCAAAGCCATGCAGATGGTGGCAGCGGCGAAGCTTAGGCGCGCGCAAAGCGCCGCCGAGGCAGCGCGGCCATACGCCTCGCGCATGGAGGCGGTGCTGGCCAATCTCGCCATGGCGTTGCAGGGCCGCGAAGATGGGTCGCCGTTGATGATCGGCACCGGCAAGGACCATGCCCACCTCCTCGTCGTCTGCACCGCAGAACGCGGGCTTTGCGGCGCCTTCAACTCCTCGATCGTCCGGCTCGCCCGCGAGCACATCAACCGCCTCATCGCCGACGGCAAAGAGGTCAAGATTCTCTGCGTCGGCAAGAAGGGCGCCGATCAGCTGAAACGTCTTTACGCCTCGCGCATCATCGAGGTCGTTGAGCTAAGAGGCGTGCGTCAGCTCAACTTCGAGCATGCCGAGGGAATCGCGGATAAGATCCTTAGCCTGTTCGCCGACGGCCAATTCGATGTGGCCACCGTGTTCTTTTCGCGCTTCAAATCGGTGATGACCCAGACGCCGACCGCGCAGCAGATCATTCCGGCAGAGATTCCGGCCAATGCTCCCGCCATCAATCTCGCCGGCGCTGTCTATGAATACGAGCCCGACGAAGCCGAGATTCTTGCCGACCTTTTGCCGCTCAATATCGGCGTGCAGATTTTCAAGGCGCTGCTCGAGAACGCCGCTTCCGAGCAGGGCGCGCGCATGAGCGCGATGGATAGCGCCACCCGTAATGCCGGCGACATGATTGACCGCCTGACGCTGCGCTATAACCGCACCCGCCAGGCGCAAATCACCAAAGAACTGATCGAAATCATCTCCGGCGCAGAGGCGCTTTAGTATTTATTCGAGACGCAAGGAAACTTTCAGCATGGCAAGGCCAGCAGTCGTCGCAGAGACCAAGAAGCAAGCGAAGCGGATCGCCGAGGGCACCGGCTCCAAAGGCCGGGTGCGCCAGGTCATGGGCGCCGTGGTCGACGTGCAGTTCTCAGACAATCTCCCTGCGATTCTGAACGCGCTCGAGACCGACAACCAGGGCAACCGTCTGGTGCTCGAAGTGGCGCAGCATCTCGGCGAGAACACCGTCCGCACCGTTGCCATGGACTCGACCGAGGGGCTGGTCCGCGGCCAGGAAGTTGTCGATACCGGAGAACCCATCGCGGTTCCAGTTGGCCCCGAGACCTTGGGACGCATCATGAACGTGGTTGGCGAGGCGGTCGACGAAGCCGGCCCGATCAAGACCGCGGAGAAGCGGCCCATTCACGCGCCTGCTCCGGCTTACGTCGATCAATCGACCGAAGCACAAATTCTCGTCACCGGCATCAAGGTCGTGGATCTGCTCGCGCCTTACGCCAAAGGCGGCAAGATTGGCCTGTTCGGCGGCGCCGGCGTCGGCAAAACCGTGCTCATTCAAGAGTTGATCCATAACGTCGCGATGAAGCACGGTGGCGTTTCCGTGTTCGCGGGCGTCGGCGAGCGCACTCGAGAAGGCAACGATCTGTGGACCGAAATGCAGGAATCCGGCGTCATCGATCCGAAGGATTACACCAAATCGAAGGTCGCCCTGATCTACGGGCAGATGACCGAGCCGCCCGGAGCCCGCCTTCGCGTCGGCCTCACCGGCCTGACCGTCGCCGAGTACTTCCGCGACGAAGAAAACCAGGACGTGTTGTTGTTCGTCGACAACATCTTCCGGTTCACCCAGGCAGGTTCTGAGGT
>JANWJA010000128.1 GCA_025449615.1 Methyloceanibacter sp. | reverse complement strand
TGCGGAAGCCTTTCCGGACCTCGACCTGTCGGAGGCTGCGTTGGCGCGAAGCGATCTCGATAGATTAGCCGATGATGCCGAGCTCGACTTGATCCGTCGGCTGGCACATTTTCCGAGGCTAGTTGAAGCTGCAGCTATGGCCCATGAGCCCCACCGCATAGCCTTCTATCTGTATGATCTTGCTGGAGACTTCCATAGTCTTTGGAACCGAGGCAAAGACTCGCCACAATTACGATTTATTTACGAACAAGATCGAGAGTTGACACGTGCTCGCGTGGCTCTCATTGCAGCTACAAAGCGTGTTCTAGCGTCGGGTTTGGGCATCCTCGGGGTTCACGCGATGAATGAGCTGCATTGAGCCGACCAGCGGGGAGTGGGGGGTGGTTCGAGGGAAGTCGCCATGTCAATGCGTGAAGAGGGTCACGGCCTTGAGGCCGTCCCGCCCCATAAGTTTCAGTCAGATTTCGCTAGTCAAAGCACCAATGAGACGCTTCCAGCCGATTTGGTTTGGAGCGATGATCAGCATCAATTGAGCGAGGAACCCAATATGAGCTCCGGAGCAACGAAGCCCACTGGCCTGGGACAACGCTCGATTTTCGGCGGGGGTACTAAGCCTGTGTTCGCGCAAATGCCGGCTTATACGCCGGTGACGCGTGGTGGCGAGCAGCCCCAGCCAAGACCGGCGGCGCCGAGCTATGCCTCTTATGACAGTCCCGCGTATGACAGTCCCGCGCCCAGCCAGCCGGCGCCGCAGCCGACCCAACCGCAGAATTATTCCGATCAGATGACGAGTGCGCCTCAAGGCCATCAGGGCTATGCGCAGTCCCAACCCGCGCCGTCTTATCAGCCCGCGCCGCAGCCTTACCCAACCCAACCCTATCCGGCTCAACCCTATCCGCCGCAAAACTATCAGCAGGAATCCTATCCCGCTGCTCAGCCTTATCCGGCGCAGAATTATCAAACCCAGCCACAGGCGCCGCAGAACTACCAGAGCCAACCGCAGGCGCCTCAGAACTATCAGACCCAGCCGCAATCGCAGCAGAGCTATCAGCCGTCTTATCAGGACGCGAGCTTCCCCGAAGCTGGCGAGACGGACGCGAGTTTCGCTGATGCAAGTTTTCCCGACGGAAGCTTCCCCGACGGAAGTTTTCCCGATCCGCACTATGCCGACGCAAGTTTTCCGGAAGCGAACGGCACTGATGCGAGCTTCCCTGAAGATCTAGGCTACCCGGCCGACGCATCCTTAGCGCAAGATGCTCCGCTCGAGCTCGGCGGTCCGAACGGATCGTTCAGCGGCGGACAGCACGTACCGCCTTTGCCGAATTATGCCAGCATGCAGCAGGGCGGGGCGCCGGCTTATGGTCAGCCCAATGCGCCGATGTCCGGCCGTCAGGTCGCAGCGTACCACTCGGGCTACGACCAGCCGCCGCAGATTTCGCTCGGCGCAAGCGCGCAACCGAACCGGCAGGCACAAAGCTTTTACGAGAGCGAGCAGCCCGACGCCGATTTCCTCGGCGAGGCTGAGATCGCCGCGAAAGAGACCGCGAAGGGTCCACGGATTTCGTCGTTGCGCAATCGCAGCATGGTCATGGTCGGCGCCGCGTTGCTTGGTGCGGTGGCGCTAGGTGGCGCGCTTGCGTTTGCCTACAAACAAAGTGGCGGCGGCATTGGCGCAGGCCAGCCCCCGCTGGTGCAGGCCGACAATCGTCCTGTGAAGGAAGCGCCCGACCAACCCGGCGGCAAAGACTTCCCGCACAAGAACAAGCTGATTTACGATCGCCTGCAAAATGGCGATCAGCCTGAAGCCGATCATTTGGTGCCGCGCCAGGAAGAGCTCGCCATGCCGGCAATGCCCGGCGGCACTGCTGTCGCCGACGGCGCGCCGCAAACGACGCAATCGGTTGACACGCCGGCAATCGTGGCCTCGACCGATGATCCAAATGCTGCCGCTGACGACGATGGTGGACCGCGCAAGGTGAAGACAATGAAGGTCGGGGCGGATGGCTCGGTTGAGGGCGAAGCCCCGGCTCAAGCCGCAAGCGCCGCCGCTCAGCCGCAACTCGTCGCAACCGCGCCGGCCATGCCCGCCGCACCGGCACCCGTGGCAGCTCCCGCCGCTGCGGCCGGGCCTGCCGAAACCGCAGCCGTTGCACCCGCGCCCGCGCCTGCAGCGAAGCCGAAGCCCGCACAGAAGCCGGCACAAGTCGCTGCCGCGGATCCGGCGCCGCAGGCGGCGGCACCCGCCAAGGCAGCGTCCTACGTCGTGCAGCTTGGCTCAAAGAAGGACCAGACCGAAGCGCTCGCCTCCTTCGCCGACATGCAGCAGAAATATCCATCGCTGCTCGCCAGCTACCGGCCGATGGTGCAGAAGGCCGATCTGGGCTCGAAGGGCACCTGGTATCGCTTGCGCATTGGACCGATCGCCGACAAGGCAACGGCCTCCAAGCTGTGTAGCCAGCTCAAGGCCCAAGGCCAGTCAGATTGCATGGTTGCCAGCCAGTAATTGGCAATAGGCCGCCCAACTCGCCGCTTGACCGCGGGTCAAGCGGCCGTTAGCCCCGGCTCGTGAAACTCAACGCCTTTATCTCAGGCTGCGCCGGGCTCGCGCTGACCGATTCCGAACGCGCCCTGTTCGCGCGGACCCGGCCTTGCGGTCTCATTCTCTTCGCGCGGAACTGCAAGGATCCCGATCAGCTCCGCGCACTGGTCGCTTCATTCAAAGCCTCTGTCGGCAGCGACGAGGTGCTCGTCCTCATCGATCAAGAGGGCGGACGCGTGCAGCGTCTGCGCAAGCCTTATTGGCGCGAGATGCCGCCGGCGAGGCGCTACGGGATCGGCTACGCGCGCGATCCCGAGCAGGCAAAGCTCGCGGCCTTTGCCGGTGCGAGGCTGATCGCAGCAGAGCTCTACGATCTCGGCATCAACGTGAACTGCACCCCTGTGCTCGATGTGCCGGAGGAAGGCGCGCACGAGATCATCGGCGACCGCGCCTTTAGCACCGACCCAAACGTGGTGATCGCGCTTGGCCGCGCGGTGATCGACGGCACGCTCGCGGGCGGTGTCCTGCCCGTCATTAAGCATGTTCCCGGCCACGGCCGGGCTCACGCCGATAGTCACCTCGATTTGCCTCGAATTGTGGCCTCGCGAGAGGTTCTGGAAGATGTGGATTTTCGGCCATTTCAGGCCCTAAACGACGCACCTTTGGCCATGACCGCCCATGTCGTGCTCGAGGCCTTCGATGACCTTCGACCGGCCACTATATCCCCCGTTATAATGGGTGAAGTGATTCGAAATCTGATCGGACTCAAAGGCTTGGTGATGAGCGACGACCTCGGCATGAAAGCGCTTCGCGGGCCGTTTGCGGACCGCGCATCCGCCGTGATCGATGCCGGTTGCGACGTGGCGCTGCATTGCAGCGGCGACTTCGCCGAGATGGAGCAGGTCGCAAGCGCCGTGCCGCCGCTGGAAGGCGAGGCGCTTGCACGCTTCGAGCGGGCGAGGGGGTTCTTCCGCAGCCCCGAACCCTTTGACGTGGAGGCGGCGCTCTCCCTTGTCACCGAGATGACCGAGATCCCGGTTGCTTCGGCTTCGAATGGTGTGGAGCTCGCATGAGCGCTGACGAGACAACGACGGCGCAAGAGCACGACGAGACCGGCGCGCCCAACGACAGCGTGTTGTGGGAGGACGAAGGCCGCGAAGCGCTCGATCCCGGCGAGACCTTGGTGATCGACGTCGAAGGCTTCGAGGGACCGCTCGATCTTCTGTTGATGCTGGCGCGCACGCAGAAAGTCGATCTCGCGCGAATTTCCGTGCTCGCGCTTGCCGAGCAATATCTGCAATTCATCTCCGAGGCACGCTCGCTCCGGCTCGAAATCGCCGCCGACTATCTCGTCATGGCGGCGTGGCTGGCGTTCCTGAAATCGAAGCTGTTGCTGCCGTCCGAGACAGGCGAGGAGGGTGAGCCAACCGGCGAGGAGCTTGCGGCCTTGCTCGCCTTCAGGCTGCAGCGTCTCCATGCCATGCGCGACGCCGCGGCGCAGTTGATGACGCGGAAGCGCTTGGGCCGCGACGTTTTCGCTCGCGGCATGCCGGAGCCAATCCACATCACCAGGAATAGCCAATTCGGGGCCAATGTCTACGATCTGCTGAAAGCCTATTCGCAACAGCGCCAGCGCACCGCAATTACCAGCTGGAAATTGCCGCCGCGCACGGTGTGGTCGATCAAAGAGGCGCGAAGCGAGCTCGAGCGTCTGCTCGGCGTCTCCGGCGATTGGGCGGCGCTCGATCAGCTTCTCGCCGAGTTTCTCTATGAACCTGAGCTCCGGCGCACTGCACTCGCCTCGAGTTTCACCGCAACGCTTGAACTCACCCGCGAAGGCGCGCTTGAAATCAGGCAAAGCAAATTCTTCGCACCACTTCTTGTTCGTCGCCGCACCAAAGCCGCTTGAGGGCGTTAACAACAAAAAGGATTCGTCACAATGAACCCGCCAAATCTCGACCGAGCGATTGACATGGACCCCGCTGACAGCGACCAGAAAAGGCGCAGCCTCTTATTGCCGTTCCCGGCACGGTCAAATTTGCGCGCGCTGCCGTCCGCCGACCGCAGCGAGAAGCTGCGCATCATCGAGGCGTTGCTGTTCGCCGCGCCAGAGCCTCTGGATGAGGCGACGCTGAAAGAGCATTTCGCTTCCGGGGAGGACGTCGTGGCGCTGCTCGAAGAGCTGCAAGGGCTTTATGCGGGTCGAGGCGTCAATCTCGTCCGCGTCGCCGGCAAATGGGCGTTCCGCACCGCCGACGATCTCGCCTTTCTGCTCGAGCGTCAGGCCGTCGAGCAGCGGCGCCTGTCGCGCGCGGCGCTGGAAACGCTCGCCATCATCGCCTACCACCAGCCCGTGACCCGCGCCGAGATCGAAGAGATCCGCGGCGTCTCGACCTCGAAGGGAACGCTCGACGTGCTGTTGGAGACCGGCTGGATCAAGCTCCGTGGCCGCCGCCGCGCGCCCGGTCGGCCTGTGACCTATGGCACCACGGAAGCCTTCCTCGCTCATTTCGGCTTCGACCAGATCAGCGACCTTCCAGGCCTGAACGAGCTGAAGGGGGCGGGGCTGCTCGATTCGACGCTGCCTGCCGGCTTCTCTATGCCAAACCCGAACGACGCCCCCGACCTCCGCGAGGACGAGGATCCGCTCGAGGACGAACCGCTTGGTGAAGACGAAGAAGGGCTGAGTTCCGACGAATAACGGCATTGCGCGGCTGTTGCACTGAGCCTACGCGACAGCGTAGACCAGCTTCCGTGTTTTCGTTCCTGAACAACGCCGCCGCAAAGCGGAAAGAACGGCGCCCCAGCCGCGGGCGTGGCAAAGCCGCCGTCACCTTCGCCGCGCAATTAACCTTCGAGGGCGTGTCGCGCGACTTCGACGGCAAGCTCGCGCTCGATAATGTCAGCCTCGACGTGGCGCCTGGCGAGATCGTCTGCCTGGTGGGACCCTCCGGATGCGGCAAGACCACGCTGCTCAGGATAGCCTCAGGTGTGGAGCGGCCAAGCGCCGGCCGCGTGCTCATCGACGGGCAAGAAGTCGCAGGTCCCAACCGCTTCGTGCCGCCGGAGAAGCGGGGCGTCGGTCTGATGTTTCAGGACTTCGCGCTCTTCCCGCATCTTTCCATTCTCGACAACGTCGCCTTCGGCCTGAAATCGCTGACGCGGAGCGAGGCGAAGCTCGAAGCGCTGGCAGCGCTCGATCGCGTCGGTCTCGCCCATTACGCCAACGAATATCCGCATATTCTCTCGGGCGGCGAGCAGCAGCGTGTGGCGCTTGCGCGCGCCATCGCGCCAAGGCCCGGGGTGCTGCTGATGGACGAGCCGTTCTCCGGTCTCGACCCGCGCTTGCGGGAAAAGATGCGGGAGGAGACGCTCGCGATCCTGAACGAGACGCGGGCGACCTCGATCGTCGTCACTCACGATGCCGAGGAAGCCATGCGCATGGGCGACCGCGTGGCGCTGATGCGGGAAGGCCGGATCGCTCAGATCGGCACCGCGCTCGACCTCTATCGCAACCCGAAGGACATTCTGACCGCGCGGGCGTTCTCCGATTTGAACGAGGTCCCGGCCTTAATCAAAAAAGGCAATGCCGTCACCGCGCTCGGCAGCTTCGCGGCGCCGGGCTTTGCCGAAGGCTCAGCCGCGATTGCTTGCATCCGGCAGCGCGGCGTCCGCTTGTTGCCTGCGGGCGAGGGCATCCCGGCGCGGGCGCTGCACCAGCGCTTCCTCGGCGACAATGCGCTGGTCGAGCTTGCCGTGCAGGGCCTGGACGCGCCGATCCTGGCGCGGGTGCGCGAAAGCGACGCGCCGCCTCCCGGCACCGAGCTTGGCGTCAGCGTCGATGCGAGCGCAGTTCTCGTCTTTCCGGCGGAGTAAGGCTCGCTTGCGGGACTATCCGCTTTACTGCCATAGTGCGGACGAATCCCGCCTAGGAGACGAAGCATGGGCCTCAGCTGGTCGCATATCCTTATCGTTTTGGTGCTGTTCGTGCTGCTGTTCGGCCGCGGCAAGATTTCCGAGCTGATGGGCGACGTGGCCCAGGGCATCAAGAGCTTCAAGAAGGGCATCAGCGAGGACGAAGAAGAGGCGCCGGCCCGTCCTGCGCCCAAGGCGATCGAGCACAAACGTGCGTCCCCGCAGCGCGCCAAGACAGCCTCTCGCGCCAAGACCTCCAGCGCCAAGTCGGCGCGGAGCCGCAAGACGAGCTAAACGATACTCAATTCCCGCTTGACTGTTTCGCCTCACCCCACCCGGCGCGCTTGCGCGCCGGGTGGGGGGCTTTGTTTCGGCATCGCCAAAGCAGCGTCACCGGGCTAAACAAACCCCATGTTCGATATTGGCTGGTCGGAGCTCCTCGTCATCGCCGTCGTCGCCATCATCGTGGTGGGGCCGAAGGACCTGCCGCGCATGATGCGCACTTTCGGCTCTTATGCCGGCAAGCTGCGCCGCATGGCCGCCGACTTCCAGCGCCAGTTCGATGACGCCATGCGCGAGGCCGAAATCGAAGAAGTCAGAAAAGCCATGCATAGCGTGCGCGATGATTTGAATGCGCCGATCGACAAACCGCTGATGCTGCCCAATCCATCGCCTGCGGGCTCGACGCCGGAAGTAAAGCCGGTTGCCGCAGCGCCAAAGCCTAAGCCGAAGAAGAAACCGGCCAAGACCAGCAACAAGTCAAGCAAACCGAGCCGCGCCAAGAAACCCAAGCCGGAGTCGTCACGAGGCAAGAAGCCATGACGCATGACGACATCGAGGCCACCAAAGCGCCCCTGATGGAGCATCTGATCGAGCTCCGCAAGCGGCTGATCTGGGCGGTGCTGGCAACCTTTGCCGCCTTCCTTGTCTGTCTCTATTTCGCTAAGCCGATTTACAATCTCCTGCTCTGGCCCTATCGCTGGGCGGCTGGCGCCAATGCGCCGATCGAGATGATCTACACCGCGCCGCAGGAATTCTTCTTCACCGAGGTGAAGCTCGCTCTGTTCGGCGCCATCTTCCTCGCCTTTCCCATCATCGCCTCGCAGATTTACATGTTCGTGGCGCCGGGCCTCTATAAGAGCGAGCGCAAAGCCTTCCTGCCGTTCCTGATTGCCACACCGATTCTGTTCTTGATGGGTGCCGCCCTCGTCTATTTCGCCGCCATGCCGCTCGCCATGAAGTTTTTCCTGTCCATGCAGCAGACTGGCGGCGATCAGGTGCAGATCCAGCTCACCGCCAAAGTGAGCGAATATCTCTCGCTGATCATGGCGCTGATCCTGGGCTTCGGCATCTGCTTCCAATTGCCGGTGCTGCTGACGTTGCTGGCGCGCGCCGGGCTCGTCACTGCGGACGGGCTGAGGTCGAAGCGGAAACACGCCATCCTCGCCGTATTCGTGGTTGCTGCAGTGCTGACGCCGCCCGATCCGATCAGCCAGATCGCGCTCGCGCTGCCGACCATCCTGCTCTACGAGATCTCGATCTACGCCGTGAGGCTCGCCGAGAAAAGCCACGCTGCGTCGGCGTCGGCGGCCAAGGCATCAACCGCCAAATCGGGCAAGAAACCGGCCTAAGCATCGTCATGCTGCATATCCCCGATACCAAGACGCTGCTGCTGATCCTGCTGGTTTGGGCGATCGCGGCCTATCTGATCGTGCCGCGGCTTTGGCTGCGGCATTTCCGGCGTCACCCTTTTTTCACCCAACCCGACCGCTTGACGCAGACCGGCGACGGCCATCCCGGCGATCCCGTCAATATCGGCCTGGTCGGCAGCGAAGGCGATGTCGTGCGCGCCATGGCCGCCGCCAGCTGGTTTCCCGCCGACCCGATCACCTTCACCAGCTCCGTACGCATCGCCGCCGACACCGTCTTCCGCCGTCCCGACGACGATGCGCCGGTGAGCAATCTGTTTCTGTTCGGCCGGAAGCAGGACCTCGCCTTCGAACAGCCGCTCGCCGGTGGCCCGGGAAAACGCCACCATGTCCGGTTCTGGAAATGGGATCAGCTTTATGATAGCCGCCCAGGCTGGTTCGGCGCCGCCACCTTCGATGAGAAAGTGGGCCTGAGCCACACCACGGGTCAGGTCACCCACCATATCGGACCCGACGTCGACGCCGAGCGCGACCGCCTGGTGAGCGAATTGAAGGCGGCAGGATGGGCGCAGTCGGTCGAATGGCGCGACGGCTTCCACGCCGATTGCGAGGGCAAGAACGGCGGCGGCGATCCCTGGCACACCGACGGGCGCCTCGCGATCGTGACATTGCGCCCGGAGAAGTAAGAAGCGTCGATCTCACATTTGCTCTATCGGGCGAAAATGTCCCTGCGCGGCTCGCGGAAGCTACCTACATGGAGGGGAGGCAAACCTAAAGGATCGTCACATGAACAGGATTTTGCTGGCCATCGCCGTCATTGCGGCCTGTTCTCCTCCCGCTCTTGCAGGGCAGCGCAAGGCCAAGCCGCCGCACACGGCAACGACTATCGAGCGTCCATGGCAATCCGACAGGGCTAAGAAGAACACCGATCAAGGCGAGGTCGTGGATCCCTATTGGCAACCGTGCGACTACACCACCAACTGGGGTCCGAACGCCTGTGGCGGCGGCGACTAGCGCACGAACCACTTGCTCCTGCCTCCCCTTGACGGGGAGGCCGGTGCGCGAAGCGCACCGGGTGGGGTGAGGGCAGCGCGGTAACCCCCCACCCGGCTCGCTTGCAGCGATCCGACCTCCCCGCGAGGGGAGGAGGTAATGAACCCGCGGCAGCCCATGACAAGACTAGCCGAGCGCCTTATACGGACAGCACATACGAGTCGTTAAAAATCGACAGAGTTAAGCCCGTGCTCGATATCAAATGGATTCGTGACAATCAGGACGCCTTTGTGAAGGGGCTAAAGGACCGCGCCTTCGACGACCCCAGGGGCCTGTTGAATCGGATTCTGAAGCTGGACGAGGAACGCCGCGGAACGATTCAACAATTGCAGGACGCGCAGGCCCGCCGCAACGAAGCCTCCAAGGCGATC
>JANWJA010000127.1 GCA_025449615.1 Methyloceanibacter sp. | reverse complement strand
GAGAGGCTAAATCCGGAGGACTTAATGCGCCCAGCGTCGGGCCTGTTGGGTCGCGACGTGCATGCAGGCTTGCGCCTCTTCCGGCAGCAATCTGGTGATGACCCCCATCGCCAACTCGACCGAAATGTCGGTGGCGCCACACTCTTTCAGCTGATCGCGGAGCCAGCCGAAAATTTCTTCGTCGCCGGATTTCAACCCAGTCGCGATCTCTTCCAGCATTTCGCCTAAAGATTCCGTCGCCACCGCCCCCTCCATTCTGCCAAGGCCATCGGCTCGTGGCTTACGCTTACGCAACTCCTGCTGTGACACTCCCCCGACTCAGTATGATACTGGCGAAGGCTGCAGGTGCGAAAGTGCGCGAAAGCCACAGGTGTGGTCTTTCTTTCACGCGGCTAATAGAGGTCCCCGGTAAAAGCGAGGGGTTTTGGGCGTGGGGCGGACGGCTCCGTGTCGCTCAAGGAGGCGGTCGGTGTGTCCTCCGGGTTGCCGCCGGGCAACGGCCTGCAATAATGCCTGCCCCCTTTGGCGTTGGTCAGCAGCAGATCGACATGGAAATGGTTGGAATGGTAGCGGTCGCTCCCTGGGCCGAGCACCGTATAGAACTCGGCGCAAGCCGAGGTGAAGGCGGCCCGCAAGAAAGCTTTTTCCTGTGGGGTTCCGTGGCCCCATCCCTGAAGCACGGTGATTTCACGGCCGTCTGCGAGGCGGAATGCGGCAATGTCCAGAGCGTTACCGAAGGCATGTTCCGAGAGCGGGCCGAAATGGCTCCCGTTCCGGCCCCGGCAACCATAGGACGCGATCTGTTTGATGCCGACCACGCGCTGGCCGAAATAACCCCGCCCGGCCTGCTGCACCGGGCCGTCCATCCAGCGGTCGAGCGCCGCGGTCATCGGGCAATTGATGGTGGCCGGCGGCGCCACGACGACCGCGCCGTCGCCGAAGCCCGAGACCTTGAGGGGATGGTCCATCCCGCAGGAGATGCCGCCAACCTTGTCGGCCGATTGAACGTAGGCTGAGGCCCTTACTGCGCCGCTCGCCAGGCACTGCTCCTCGGCATCGGCGCGCCAGCTCGCGCGAGGTTCGGCGTATCGACCGACAGAGCAAGCTGCGACGATGAGCGAAAGTGCGCTCGCCGCAGCCACCACCAAGCACGGACCCCGTCCCACCATGGGGAAGCAGGATGCGGGCGAGGCGCTAAACGATGGTCAATGCGGAGAGCGGATGCGTCTTATGGTTAATCGCCGGTAACCAATCTAGTCGCGGCTTGTCTTGGCGCTGAACGAGCGCACCGGCGATTTTGTGCCATCGACATAAGTGAGCTGCACGTTCATGCCGGCGGTCTTCGGCGGCACCTTGATCAGGATCGTCGCGTCTTCCGGCACGCTATGCGGGTCCAACACATCGCAGGGCGGCAGCTTGAAGACCTTGTCCGGCGGCGCCTGATCGAGCCCGTAGCGCACTTCCTTGATCGCGCAGCGATAGGTGATGAGGTGACTGAAATAGACCAGGCGCCCGTTAAAATCGCGGAACGAAACCCAGGCCGTCCACAGCTCTTCCAGAATTTTCTTCTGCTCGTTGGCAAGCGCGCCTGACGGGTCGAAATTGATCGGGAACACGTCTGCCTGCTCGCCGCGTTTGTCGCGCCAGGTGACATAGAGTTTGGTCTTGCCCTGATCCGGCGGCAGCTCGAAATAAGTCTTCGGCATGCGCTGCCCGGTGCGCTGATCGAGCACATCGAGCAGGCCGGCGTCGGTGAACTCGCCTTGCTCGCCGACGCGATAGCCGAATTGCGTCGCCGCCTCCGGCAATGAGACGTTGACCGTCCAGCCGCTGTTCGAGCGCATGAAGCTCGCGAGCGGCGAGGGCGCGCTCGTCTCCACCCCGATCTTCCGCTCTGCCGGCGGCAGCACGCCGGCGTCACCGCCCTCTTCAAGCGAGGCGATAGTTCCCGCCGCGCCGTTCGCGGCACCGCCCGGCACGAGATAGAGATCGCCGACGATTTGATCGTAATAGGCTGGCACCTGCACATGGTCGACCTTGGCGGCAAGCTCGCGCACTTTGCTCTGCGTCTTCTTCGCGATCTGCACCATGGATTGGCCGGGCGCCGCCATCTCGGTGAGCAGCGTGCGCGTGAACACCGAATTCGGATTGGAGTCGGTCTCGCTCAAACGATCGAGCGCCGATTGTCCTTGCCCTGCCGAGAACAGCACGAACATGCCTTCGGTCGGGTCCATGCGTGAAAGCCCGCGCGTGAGCCCGATGCTGCGGCCACCCTTCACTGCAAACGGATTGTCGCGGCACGCATCGAGAATGAGAATGACAGTGCCGGCGCCTTTTTGCTGTAAGCGATCCGAGAGGCCGGTCGCCGCGAACGACGCATCGCGCACGATGCCCTCTTCGCCCGGACCAGCTTCCGGCACATCGACCGGCAACAGATAATTGGTGCCGTCGACGGCAAACCCATGGCCGGCGAAATAGAACAGCACGGTGTCGCCGGAGCCGATCTTGGTCTCGAGTTCATTGACGGCGCGGCTCATCGCCTTCTGCCCGACATTTTCCGCCTTGACCACATCGAAGCCGAGCTTGGAAAGTTCGGCCGCCACCGCGTCGGCGTCGTTCACCGCCTTCTGTAGTTTGGGCACGTTCTCATAGTCGTTGTTGCCGATGACGAGCGCCACGCGCTTGGCGTCTGCGAGGGCTGGGGAGGCCGAAACGGCCGCCGCAATGAGGATCAAACAGGCCGTCACCAGGAATTTGGCGCGTTTCACGCTCGACATTGACGATCCTCCCTCAACCCGATTTCGGCGGAATCTAGGGTGCCGACCAAGCCCCTGCAAGCCTTCGAGGCCTCAAGGGAAGCTCACAACTTCGAGGTTGAGCGGCAGCTCATTCTTGTGCGGGCCGGCCCATACGGCGGGGTCGACATTGGAGACCCCCCCGGTGAACAGCGGCTGTTCGTCGGTAATCCGGCCCTGCCCGGTGAACGATGTGAACACGTAAGGCAGTCCATTCGAAAGCAGCGGCGAGGGGCCATCCATCACATGAAAATGCAGATGCGGTGTATCTGTGTTGCCGCTATTGCCGAGCAGCCCGAGGACCTGTCCTTGCTTGACAGTGTCGCCCTTCTTAACTTTCAAACTTCCCGGCTGCATATGGGCGTAGAACGCAAAGCGCCCGTTGCTGATATCGACGACGACGTAGTTGCCGCCAGCCATCTGGATCGTCGCGTCTTCCGGAAGCTTGCCGGGGATTTGTTCCGGCAGTCCGTCCTGGACCCCAACCACGGTACCGCCGGCGACCGAATAGATTTCGTCGCCGAAATATTCGTAGTCCGACACTTTCAGCATGTCGCCCGTGAACAGCATGCTCTTGTCGTTCAACTGCACGAAATCGATGGCGAAGCGTTCGGCGACGTGGATCGATCCGTTGATCGGCAGCGTGGCGCCACGATGATAGCTCGGCGGCGAGCAGCACCCGCCGCCGACTGCCCAGCGCGGGCCTTTGAGTGGCGGCGCCACCACGACCGCCGCGGGGCCGACAGATAGCGGGTCGCTGGTGAAAACCACCTCTTGCGGAGGGGCGGGTGTTGGATCGTGATCCCCTGATACGTCTGCTTTTGGAGCGGTGGCCACGCTCAGCGTGAAGCGATGCAAGAGTTTCGCAGGCACCGCTTCGTCTTTGGCGAGCGTGACATCCATGAACAAGATGCCTGACCCGCCGGCGCCGAGCTCGACTCCTTTGATCCCACCGTTCAGCCGCAGCATCTTCGCCAGTGCGTCGCCGTCCAACGTGCCGATGACTTTGCTTGTCGCCGCATCGAGCGTCTCGACCTTCTGAATCGTGACTCCACTCGATGCAAAGCTCATCAGCGCGATTTCGTAGGCGAGATGTTGAAGATCGTCCGCGCCAAGCACGGGATTGGGTGAGGCGAGGGGGGTAACTACGAGCGGCGCCACCACGTCGGTAGCGGCGACCGTGTCCGACCGCGCGGCGGGCGCGCTGAGAGTGATCATCATCGTGACAAGAATTGAAAGGAATCCGCTCGTTACTCTGTTCATGCCCCGCTCCTAAAGCCAGCGTTCTGGGCCGGAACTAGGGCACAATCTTTTTGCCTTCGCAACGCGCGATTAATCTGCGCCGACTGCCTTGATCGCCTTCGCAGTGATCGATTGCCGCGTCGAATGAAACCCCACCCAGGGATCGGCCTTCAGCGATTTCAGCCGCGTAGGCAGTGTCTTGATTGTGTAGGGCGATGCCGATTTTAGGCCCTTCAATTCGTCCCATCTGAGCGGGCAGGCAACTGGCGCACCTTCCTTGGCGCGCGTCGAATAGACGACGATAGCCGAGCTGCCGCGCTGATTGCGCAGATAATCGACGAAGATTTTGCCTTCGCGGGTACGCTTGAGCGGGTTCGCCGTGTAGCGGTCGGGCCGCGCGGTGACGAGCGCATCCGCGATCCCTTTGCAAAAACCTTTGACCTCCTCCCAGCCGCGCTTCGGCGCGATTGGCGCCACGAGATGCAAGCCTTTCCCCCCGGTGGATTTCAGGAAACTTGTCAGTCCAAGATCGGTGAGAAACTCTCGGACTTCCACCGCCGCAGCCTTCAAAGTCGCGAGCTCCAATCCTTCATCCGGGTCCAAATCGAACACGATTCTGTCGGGCTCGCTCACATGTTTCAGCGACACACCCCAATCGTGAATCTCAACCGCGCTGATTTGCACGAGCGCGAAAAGACCGGCAGCGTTGGCGACGTAGATATAGTCCTTGTCGCTCTCGCCTCCCGGAATTGGGATTTCCTTGATGGCCTTGTTCATCCCTCGCATGCCGTGGCGCTGGAAAAATCGCTCGCCATCAATGCCTTCGGGACAGCGCACCAGGCTGATCGGGCGCTTCACCAGATACGGCAGCATGTAGGGCGCGACGATCTCATAGTATTTGGCGAGATCGAGCTTGGTGAGTCCCGCATCGGGATAGAGCACCTTGTCCGGGCTTGAGAGCGTGACGCCGTCGAACACCGGATCACCGCTGCTTTTGGTGCGTGCCATCTCGTTCGCCTCCGTGTCGCCTTTCACCTCGCGCGCCGGCTTATCCTGACGCAAACCCTGAAAGCTCGGATGCCGCAAGCGCCCATCCGGCGTCCGCTCCGCGAAATTGACCGCACAGACCAGTTTCGGTTCGAGCCACTTTGCGCCTTTTTTTTCGATGGCGGGAACGTCGATGAAAGGCGGAGTGGCGCGCTCGAGCGGCTTGAAGCGCTTAGCCAGCATCGTCATCGTCGCACTGTCAAAACCGGTCCCCACTTTGCCCGCAAATTTCAGCGCGCCGTCCTCGAAACTGCCGAGCAGCAGCGAGGAGAAAGGCTTTCCCTTCACATCGGAACGGCTATAGCCGCCGATCACGAATTCCTCGCCATGATGGCATTTGATCTTGAGCCAGTCCTTGAAGCGGCCGGAGCGATATCCCGAGTCCGCGCGCTTCGAGATGACGCCCTCGAGCCCCGCCTTGCACGCGCCCTGATAGACGGCGGGCCCGTCGCCGACGAAATGATCGGAATAGATCAGCCAGTCCGAGACGCCCTTCCCCGAGAGCAATGATTTCAGTTTGTCTTTTCGCGTCGAGAGCGGGAGCTTCCGCAAATCCTTCCCGTCGAGCTCGATCAGATCGAACACATAATAGCGGATGGCGGGATTCGGCGTGTCGATATGCTCTTGCAGCGATTTGAAGTCGGTAATGCCGGAAGGCAGCACGAAGGCGATCTCGCCGTCGATCAGCGCATCCTTGCAAGGCAGAGTTTCCAGTGCCGGCGCGATCGCCGGGAAGCGCACTGTCCAGTCGAGCCCGCTGCGACTGAACAAAGTGGTCTCGTCCCCGGCTTTGCGCCCGAGGATGCGATAACCGTCATATTTGATTTCGTGCAGCCATCCAGGCCCGGTCGGCACATGGGTGTCGAGCGTGGCGAGCTCCGGCTCGACGAATTCGGGCGCTACCGCGCGGCGCGACTTCGGCGGCTTTTTGCCGTGCCAGCGGAAGCTTTTGCCTTTGGCTTCGGCTTCGGAGTTTTTTTTTGAGCCTTGGCCTTGGAACTCCACACGGCACTGTCGCCGTGCTCGATCTGGTCCATGGTCCGGCCGCTCTTGACGCTGGTCTCGAACTCTTCCGTCGGCTCGTTGCCGTCGCCCGCATATTCGTCGCGCTTCTTGATCAGCAGCCAGTTCTCCCGCTTCTCGCCCTTGCGCGGCTTCATGCGGACCAGAACGAAATCACCGTTGAGCCGGTCGCCATGCAGCCGGAATTTGAGATCGCCTTTGGCGAGACCCGCATCAGGATCGCCGATCGGCTCCCAGGTACCGCGGTCCCAGATCATCACCGGGCCGCCGCCATATTCGCCCTTGGGGATCACGCCCTCGAACTTGCCGTAGTCGAGCGGATGATCCTCGGTCATCACCGCGAGCCGCTTCTGAGATGGGTCGAGGCTCGGGCCGCGCGTCACCGCCCAGCTCTTCAGCACCCCGTCATGCTCCAATCGGAAGTCGAAATGCGTGCGGCGGGCAGCATGCTTCTGAATGACGAAACTATTGCCTTTGCTGCGGGCCCGCTTCGCCGTTGGTTCGGGCGTCTTCTTGAAATCGCGCTTCGCCTTGTAGGTGGCAAGCGGATCGCCGGCAGCCCGCGCCATCGCTTAGGCCGATTTCCGCTTCGGCGCGGACTTTGACGACTTCTTCGCGCCACCACGTGCTGCGCCGCGCTTCGGCGTGGGCGCGCTCTTGCCTTTGCCTTGCGCTTGCACGCTCTTTTTCAACGCATCCATGATGTTGATGACTTTGGCGCCGCTCGGCGCTGCGGTGACGATCTCGGGTGCCCGGTGCTCGATCTTGGCGTTGATCAATTCCCACACCGCCTCGGCATAGTCGTCTTTTAATTTCTCCGGCTCGAACTTCCCGGCCTTCCGCTCCATCAGCTCGACAGCAAGCCCGAGCGCTTCCTTGTCGATCTTTACGTTTGGAATCTCTTCGAACAATTTTGTCGCCGGCTTCACCTCGTTGGCGTGACGCAGTACTTCCAACAGCAGCCCGCGTTCGAACGGTTTGATCGCAACGATATTACCGTGTCCGCGCAAGATGAATTGGCCGACGCCAATCTTGTTCGCTTGCTGCAGCGCCTTCTGGATGACAACATAGCCTTCCTCGGCCATGTCGCCGTCCGGCATCAAGTAATATGGCTTCTCGAAATAGCGGGTGTCGATCTGTTCCGGCTCGACGAAGCGGACCAGCTCGATGGTCTGTTTGCTCTCGAGCTTGAGATCGTCGATCTCGTCTTGGTCGATCAGGACATATTTGCCCTTCTCGTATTCGTAGCCCTTGGTGATGTCCTCGTCTTCGACCGGACCGATCCCGGGCACGACCTTCTGGTAACGGATGCGCTGGCCGGACGGCTCGTGGATCTGGTTAAGCTCGATCCTCCACTCGCTCGTGGTGGCCGGGTAGAGCCGGACCGGAACGTTGACGAGGGAAAGCCGCAAATGGCCAGTCCAATACGCGCGCGGTGCCATATATCTTACTCCTACCTGGGCGCCGGCCGGCTGGCCCCAACGCCCCTACAAAACCGGCGCCGGTCCGCGCTGGTTCCAGCCCATAACCGGCCTCGTTGGGCTCATTTCTCTACCTTATAGCCATTTTCGTTAAGCATGCGTTCGAGCGCGTCGGGGAAGCTCAAGAGCTCGGTCTTGACCGGGCATTCGCCCTTGTCGTTGACCGGCTGGCCGCAAGTCTCGAGCCCCCAGTCTGAATCCTTGTCGTAATGGGCGAGCATCAGCTCCCAAGCCTGCTTGCCTTCGCCGAGCAAAATCTTCTCCCCGACATATCCGGCGAGAAACCCGTTCACGTCCTCGTCGGGCACGTCCGTGATCATGTCTTTCAGCCAGAGCTCATGCTCGTGATGGAAGCGGGGATCTGTCGTGATGTTCTTCACCGCGCCGTCTTGCACCGTGAGTACCTCTAGCGGCGCCGACGAACAGGCGTAGCAACCGAACGTGTAGAGGAAGGCGTTGTCGCGGGTCTCGAATTCATAGACGCCGTCGCCGTCGAGATCGCTCGCGGTGAGCGGCCCGCCGTCGAACTGTCCGAGATCGACCGTCTGCCAGTCTGCGCCGTCCTTGCTGCTGGTGAGGATGTTGGTATCCGAGCAGCAATGCGCGCCTCCCGTGTAGAAGGAGACGATGACCTCGGGGTGAGGATTGCCTGGATCGAGATTGGCGATCTGCACGCTGACCGACGGATCGCCAAACCCAGCTTCGCCTTCGAACTTGCCGATCTCTTTGCCGTCGAAGGTCACAGTGACGATCGGCGCGCGCATGGTCTCGTCGCTATCCTCAGCCTTGCTCTCAGTGTAGGTGAGCGCCGCCTTGAGCGATCCGTCGCTGATTTCTTGTGCCGTTGGCTCGGTATCTTCCTCGCCGCCGCCGGCCTCGATCTTTTTCGACTTATCTTCGGTCTCGGTGTCCTTGAGATCGAGATATTTGGCATCCGCCTTCTTCACGGCGTCGGGAAGAGTTGGATCGGCTTGGGCTGTGCCGGTCCAAACCAAGAGGCTAACAATCGCCACAAATGCAAATCGCAATAGCCAAAACATGGGCATTGAAAATTTCCCTAAAATGAACCTCACGCCAGCTGGCGCGTTGCCATTGTAGCGCGGTCGAAGCCTGAGTTCCCATATCCAACTTTTGCCTTGCGCATCGTAATTCGGCCAACCGTTTGAATTAGGTAATTTTCTATGTTTCGCCGGACTAGGCGTATCCGTCTTGGGCGGTTATGGTGAGTCCAGAGCTTGTGGGTCGGGCTCTTTTGGAGCCCCAAATTCTTGGTATTCGATGAAGGACGTCCATTTGCAACGTGAGACCGGAACCGCCTCCCCTTCCGTCGTAATCACTGGAGCCACCGAAGGCATCGGTAGGTGCCTCGCGGAGGAATTCGCCCGTGGCGGCCACACGCTGCTTCTTGTGGCGCGAGACGAATCGCGGCTGGCGCTGACGCGGGCAGAACTCGTGCGCGCTCATGGCATTCGCGTCGAGATCACCTCGCAAGATTTGAGCACGGTCGAAGGCTGCGCCGGCATCGAGCTCGCGTTACGCCGTTTCGGCCTCTACGCCGATATTCTGGTCAACGATGCCGGCATCATGGGATCCGGCTTTTTTCAGGACGAGGAGCTCGACAGAGTTCGCCACATAGTCGACCTCAACGTTCGCGCCATCGTCGATCTGACGCTGCGCTTTCTGCCCGGGATGATCGCGCGCCGGAAAGGTGGCGTGCTCAATATCGGCTCCATGATGGGCTTCATGCCCGTGCCTTACGAGGCAAGCTACGCGGCGTCCAAGGCCTTCATGATCTCGTTCTCGAAGGCTCTGTCTTATGAAACCATGGGAACCGGCGTCACCGTTTCGGTGATCACGCCGGGCGCGGTCGCCACCGAGCTTCACGCCAAGGCCGGCACCAGCAATTCGCTTTACCTCAACGTCTTCCCGCTGATGACCCCGGAAACCGTGGCGCGAGCCGCCTATCGCGGCTTCAAGCGTGGCCGGAGTGTCATCCTACCCGGTTTGCTCAATCCGCTCGGCGCTTTTATCATGCGCTTCGTCCCCGACGCGCTGCTGGTGCCGCTGATGGGTCTGCTGTTCCGTGTCCGTGACGATGACGGCAACCCGCAAGATCCTGGGCCATTGCCCAAGGTTGATGTCGAGCCGAAGCCTGCCGCTCGCCTCTATTCGCCCAATGAGCCGGTCTCGCCCGGCGAGTGATTTTGAGGAATGGTGGAGCCGGACGGGATCGAACCGACGACCTCAGCAGTGCGATTGCTGCGCTCTCCCAACTGAGCTACGGCCCCATTCGCGGGGCCATTTAGAGATCGGGCTTCCTGCCTGTCAATGCCGCCAAATGGGCCCCCCCCTAAAGGCTTGCCCTCTTTGGCGGCTGTCCGCTACATGGTCCGAGGAAGCGCGGAGGGTTTTGATGCTGCCTTTGATCGGATTTATCGTTCTCGTCATTGACCTCTATATCTGGGTGATCATCGCCGGAGCGATCTTAAGCTGGCTAATCGCCTTCAACGTGGTGAACACGCAGAACCGCTTCGTTTATTCCGTCGCCGACATGCTTTACCGGGTCACCGAGCCGGCATTGCGTCCGATCCGCAGCATCCTGCCCAATTTGGGTGGCATCGATATTTCGCCGGTGCTCTTGATCTTGTTCCTGCTCTTTATCCGCGATGTGGTCCTGATTGGGTGGCTGGCGCCGGCCTTCGTGAGCCCCGACAATCCTTGAGCGGCGAGACTTCGCCCTCTCTCACCCCCGCGCCGATGTGATGGCAGTATCGTCCTTACCGTTCGGCTGACGCCGAAATCCGCTACGGACGAAGTCAAGGGCGTGGAGTCGTTCGACGGCGCCTCTGTGCTTGTGGCACGCGTCCGCGCGCTTCCCGAAGCCGGCCGCGCCAATCAGGCACTGGAGAAACTCATCGCCAAATGGCTCGGTGTGCCAGCGTCCATCGTGAGCGTCGCCCATGGCGGCAGGTCACGGTTGAAGCAAGTGAAGGTGGAGGGCGACGCTGACGAACTCGCTCGCCTCATCGCCGGGAAGCTCTCCGAGCTATGACGCGCCCGCGATCTCGGCTGCGATGGCTTCGGCGGCTTGGCGCGGATCCGCGGCGCGGGTGATCGGGCGACCGACGACGATGTAGTTCGCTCCGGCCTTGATCGCCTCGCTTGGCGTGACCGTTCTTGCCTGGTCGTCCACGCTCGCGCCCCTCGACCTGATCCCTGGCGTCACGATCAGGAACTCGCCCCCGAGCCGCTCGCGTAGCGCTGCCGCCTCGCGGCCAGAGGCCACCACTCCATCGAAGCCTGCGTCACGGGCGAGATCGGCGCGCCGTTGCACAAGTGCCAGCGGCGGCATGGAGCTGCCCTGCTCGGCGAGATCGGCGGTCGTAAGATTGGTGAGCACCGTCACGCCGAGCAGCTTGAGCGGGCCGTTCCCGCGCCCGCGCACTGCGGCGTCGAGCGTCTTGCGATCTGTCGCGTGCACGGTGAGAAATTTGGCTCCGCCCTTGGCAATGGTCGCGGTTGCCCGCTCGACCGTCGCCTCGATGTCGAGCAGTTTGGCGTCGATGAAGACAATCAGCCCCTTATCCGCGAGTTCTCGCGCAAGCTGAAATCCGCCGTTGAACAAAAGCTCAAGGCCGATCTTGTAGACGCCGACGCTGCCCTTGAGCTTACTCACAAGGCGCATGGCATCGTCGACGCTCGGCACGTCGAGGGCGACGATGATTCTGTCGCGAGGCTCCATCATGCGGAAGCAAATTTCCGCGTGGCAACGGCCAAAGCCTCGACCACGCCCTTCAGCATCTCCTGCTGTTTCTTGTCTTTGAGATGACCGTCCGCATCGAAGGCTTCGTTCGCCCGCGGCAGAGAGAATTGTTGCGGAATGACCAGCGCTCCCATGCCGACTGCCAGCACTTGGCGTAAATGCAGCAGGCAACGCGCGCCGCCATAATAGCCGGGCGAAGAGCCTGCGATCGCGAACACGCGGCTTCTAAAGATCTTCGGCCCGTTCAAACCTTCCTCGGTCACGCGGGTCACCCAGTCGAGCGTGTTCTTGAGCAGTGGCGGCAGCGAGGAATTATATTCAGGTGTGACGATGAAAATGCCCTGATACTCGCCGAGCAGCGCCGTGAATTCGCGCGTCTTCTCCGGCTGCCCCTCGCGGTCTTCGAAATCGCCGTCATAAATCGGCATCGGGTAATCTCTGAGATCTACGTACACGGCCTCGACGCCGTTGGCGGAGGCGATGTGCTGGGCGAGCCGCGCGAGCTTCTTGCTGTAGGCGTGCTCCCGCGCGCTGCCGGCGAAGAACAGAAGCCGCGTCATGTCGATCCCCCTGTCTGGTCGGAAGGTCCGGGGCGCACCTACTCGCCGATCCCCTCGAAGAACTCTTTGACGCGCGCGAAGAAGCCCGCCGATTCCGGACTGGTATTCGGGTTCGACGCGTCCTCGAAGGACTTCAACAGCTCGCGCTGCTTGCGGGTGAGATTCTTCGGTGTCTCGACTTCGACCTGGATATAGAGATCGCCAAGCTGCTTGGAGCGCAGCACTGGCATGCCCTTGGCTTTCAGGCGGAACTGCTTG
>JANWJA010000126.1 GCA_025449615.1 Methyloceanibacter sp. | reverse complement strand
AGGATGCGAACCTGGCGCCCGCTGAACACGGTCCCTGGCAGCTTGTCGTCTTGCGCTTTAACCCTTGCCACGACCCTTGGACCCCATGACCGCGCCGTCCGAACCCTCTAAAGACCGCCTCATCGCTGAAGCGAGCGAGAACGATCAGGGCGTGCGCCTCGACGTCTTTCTCAGCAAATGCCTGCCTGAGCTTAGCCGCACCCGCGTGCAGGCTCTGATCAAGCAGGGTGAGGTGCGTTTAAGCGCCGCCGCGACCATAGTGGACGCCAAATACAGGGTCAAACTGGGCGACCGATTCGAGGTTACCGTCCCTCCGCCCGTTCCTGCGGAGCCCGAAGCCGAAATCATCCCGCTCAACATTCTCTATGAGGACGAATCGCTGATCGTCATCGACAAGCCGGCCGGCCTCGTCGTGCATCCGGGCGCAGGCCATTCGAGTGGCACCCTCGTTAATGCGCTGATCGCCCATTGCGGGGCTAGTCTCTCAGGCATCGGCGGCGTCGCGCGCCCCGGCATCGTGCATCGCCTCGACAAGGATACCAGCGGCGTCCTCGTCGTCGCCAAAACCGACCAGGCGCATCGCGCGCTCGCCGCCGAGTTCGCCGATCATGGCCGCGAAGGCGCGCTCGAGCGCACCTATCTTGCGCTGGTCTGGGGCGCACCGCCGCTCCCCCACGGCACCATCGACGCACCGATCGGCCGCCATCCCACCAGCCGCACCAAGATGGCGGTGCTGCCCAATAATGGCCGCCACGCCATCACCCATTATCGCGTGCTGGAAACCTTCGGCGGCCAGCCCCCGATCGCCTCGCTGGTCGAATGCACGCTCGAGACCGGGCGCACGCATCAGGTCCGCGTGCATCTCACTTATATCGGCACGCCTGTGATCGGCGATCCGCTCTATGCGCAAGGCTTCAAATCGAAGCCGCGCAATCTGCCCGAGAAGCTCCGCACAAAAATTATGCAACTCGATCACCAGGCGCTGCACGCCGCGCGCCTCGCCTTCACCCATCCGAAGACCGGCACCTTACTGGAATTTAATAGTCAGTTACCTGAGGAACTCGCTGAAATCCTTAAGGGCTTCAAGGAACCGTGATCGGTCCGGAGTCTTTAATCTTAAGAGCAAACGCTTTATAGAGTGAAGCGCCGGGGGGCGGTGTGTTGGTTTGGAATAAGATGTGGCCGTAGAGGCCACAGGAGACTTGCTCTCATGGCTGCGAAAAGCTTGCCGAGTGTCAGCGCGCATGGCGGACTGACGCGCTATCTCGAAGAGATCAGACAGTTCCCGATGCTGGAGCCCCAGCAGGAGTACATGCTCGCCAAGAGTTGGCGCGAGCATGGCGACCGCGACGCCGCGCATCAGCTCGTCACCTCGCATCTCCGTCTCGTGGCGCGCATCGCCATGGGCTATCGCGGCTATGGCCTTCCCATCGGCGAGGTCATCTCCGAAGGTAATGTCGGCTTGATGCAGGCGGTGAAGCGCTTCGATCCCGACAAGGGCTTCCGGCTTGCGACCTATGCCATGTGGTGGATCAGGGCCGCGATCCAGGAATACATCCTGCGCTCGTGGAGCCTGGTGAAGATGGGCACCACGGCGGCGCAGAAGAAGCTCTTCTTCAACCTCCGCAAGATCAAGAGTCAGCTGAAAGCGCTCGAAGAGGGTGATCTCAGGCCCGATCAGGTGAAGCAGATCGCGACCAGGCTCGGTGTCACCGAGGAGGACGTCATCTCCATGAACCGGCGGCTGGCCGGCGACTCATCGCTGAACGCTCCGGTGCGCAACGATGCCGAGAGCGGCGAGTGGATGGACTGGCTGGTCGATGAGACCATGAACCAGGAGGACCGGCTCGCCGAGTCCGAGGAGAAGGACCAGCGGCACGAAATGCTCACCAACGCGCTCGAAGGTCTCAACGAGCGCGAGCGGCGCGTGTTCGAGGCACGGCGATTGGCCGAGGATCCGTTGACGCTCGAGCAGCTCTCCGAGGAATTCGGCGTGAGTCGCGAGCGCATCCGCCAGATCGAGGTCCGTGCCTTCGAGAAGGTGCAGAAGGCCGTGCAGAAAGCAGCGACACAAGCCTCGCTCCGCGCGCCGGCGACGGTCGACTAGCCGTCGCGCCGCGCGGCGTCCACTCGCGCGATCTCCTCATCGATCTCTTGAATGTCCTTGTCGAACAGCTGCTCCAGCTCGTTCGCCGCGTTCATCGCGTTGGCACGCACTTTCTCGGTATCGGTGTAATATGTGTAATCCTCGTAGAGGCGCTTCTCATCCTGCCGCTTGAACGTGTCGGTCAGCCGCTTCACTTCCTTGGAGCCTAAGCCGAGACCGCGAAGCAGTCGGCGCGAGAGCTCGAGCGCGGAAAGAAACGTCTCGCGCTCGATGATGGTGACCCCGAGATCCATCAACTTATGCACATGGGTGCGGTCTCTCGCGCGCGCATAGATCGCCAAATCCGGGAAGTGCTGCCGCACGATCTCAGCGACCCGAAGTGAATTCTCCATATCGTCGATGGCGAGCACGAAGGCCCGCGCCTTGTCGGCCTGCGCCGCCCGCAAGATGTCGAGCCGCCCGGCGTCGCCGTAGTAGATCTGGGCGCCGAAGCGCTTCACGAAATCGACTTGCGCGATGTTCGAATCGAGCGCGGTGAAGGGGATGCGACGCGCGCGCAAAATACGCGCGGCGATCTGACCGAACCGTCCGAAGCCGGCGATGATGACATGACCGTCTCCGCCCGGCGGCGTCTCGTATTGCGGCGCCTCGGTCTTGCGCGCCTTGCGCACCCGGTCATCGATGAGAAGCAGAAGCGGTGTCGCCGCCATCGACAAGGTCACGGCTAGCGTCAGCAGCCCGGCAAGGTCTGACCCAATCGCTCCCGCGACCGCGCCGGCCGCAAACAGCACGAAGGCGAACTCGCCTCCCTGACTGATGACGAGACCGAGCCTCACCGCGCCGTCCCGCTTCAAGCCCCACCAGCGTCCGAGCAAAAAGAGCAGCGTCGCTTTGACCGCGACAAGGCCAACGACGATGGCCAGCAGCAGAAACGGCTTCGCTAGCAAGAGCGTCAGGTCGATCGACATGCCGACCGCGATGAAGAAGAGCCCGAGCAGCAGGCCCTCGAAGGGCGCGATGTCGGCCTCGATCTGGTGGCGATATTCGCTATCCGCGAGCAGCGCGCCGGCGATGAAGGCGCCAAGCGCGGCGGACAGCCCCGCCGCCTCCATGACGAGCGCTACGCCGACCACGGTGAGGAGCGCGCTCGCGGTCATTGCCTCGCGAACCCCGGTCGCAGCCACGAGACGATACAGCCGACTCAGCAGAAAACGGCCAACGACCACGACGCCGAGAATGGTGACAATCGCGAGTCCTGCGGCCTGCAAGTCCATGCTCGCCTTCTCGCCGCCGGTGGCGAAGAGCGGCACCAAGGCGATCAGCGGAATCGCGGCGAGGTCCTGGAACAGCAGCACCGAGAAAGCGAGCCGCCCGTGGCGGGTGGTGAGCTCGTTGCGTTCCTCGAGTACCTGAAGCGCGAAGGCAGTCGAAGACAGCGACAGCGCCAAGCCCACGAACAGCGCTTGAGTAAGGCTGAGCCCAGCCGCGAGCCCGATCGCGCCAAGCACCAAACTCGTGGTGACGAGCTGCAAGCTGCCGAGACCGAAGATCGATGAACGCAGCCCCCAGAGCCGAACCGGCCGAAGCTCAAGCCCGATCACGAACAGCAGCATCACCACGCCGAATTCGCCGAACTTCAAAATATGCTCGACGTCATTCAGGCCGTAGAACGCGCCGAATGCAAACGGCCCAATCACGATTCCGGCGGCCAGATAGCCGATCACCGAGCCCATGCGGAGCGCGCGCCCCAGCGGCGCTCCGATGGCGGCGGCGGCGAGGAACACTACCACCTGGACGAGCTGCATCGATTCCATGGCTTCGCTTAGCATGCGGAGGGCGACGCGAGCCAGCCGCCAGCGATAAGGCCAGCAAGAAACGTATGCATTTTCCGGCGCCGTTGCCTCGCCCGGTTATTTCGTCCTAAAGTGACTCGGGGCCCAACGCGGCCGCCCCGTAAGGCTTTCGCCCAAGCGCCGCTCCGTAAGGCCTTGCGCCTGACATGCAAGCCGTTACATGCGGAGTGAGCTGCCATGGGACCTAACGCAAAACCCACTTCTGATTCGTCACATCAACCCACCTTCCGCGAGGCGCTCCACGTCTGGGCAAAGATTGGCGTGCTCTCCTTCGGCGGCCCTGCCGGGCAGATCGCGCTGATGCATCGCATACTGGTCGATGAGCGGAAATGGATCGACGAACAGCGCTATCTGAATGCGCTCAATTTCTGCATGCTGCTGCCCGGGCCTGAAGCCATGCAGCTCGCGACCTATATCGGTTGGCGCCTGCACGGCACGGTCGGCGGACTTGCCGCGGGCCTGCTGTTCGTTCTTCCGGGCGCCTTGGTCGTGCTCGCCTTGAGTGTGGCTTACGCCTATTTCGGCCGGCTTCCTCTCGTCGAGGTGGCTTTCGTCGGCATCAAGGCCGCGGTAATCGTAATCGTCATCGAGGCTTTGCTCCGCGTGGCGAAGCGGTCGTTGCGACGTCCGGTCGATTGGCTGATTGCAGCCTCAGCCTTTATCGGCATCTTCTGCTTCGCCCTGCCTTTCCCACTGATCATCGCGGCTGCGGCGCTCGCCGGATTCTTTTTTGAGAGCCCGCAAATCGCAATGGAGCCCACATCGCTCGAACCTCCACCCGTCCCTCTCTCACGCACCTTGCGCACGGCGGCGCTGTGGCTCGCGATCTGGCTTGGACCGCTTCTAGTCCTTGCCCTGATCCTCGGCCGCGATCACGTCACGACCGACATTTCAATCTTCTTCTCCAAGCTCTCGGTGGTGACGTTTGGCGGCGCGTATTCGGTGCTGGCCTACATGGCGCAGCAGGCGGTTGAGACCTATCACTGGCTTACCGCCGGCGAGATGCTCGATGGTCTCGGTCTCGCTGAGACAACGCCTGGCCCGCTGATCCTTGTCACCGAGTTCGTCGGCTTCCTCGCAGCCTTCCGCCATAGCGGCGAACCACAGCTTGGCTACGGGCTGCTCGGCGCCGCCGTCACCCTTTGGGCGACCTTCGCGCCTTGCTTTCTTTGGATCTTCGTCGGTGCGCCTTACGTCGAGCGGCTGACATCAAGTCCCAAGATCGCAGGTGCGCTTGCCGGCGTCACCGCCGCCGTGGTCGGCGTCATTCTGAATTTGAGTCTCTGGTTCGCCCTACACGTCTTCTTCGGCAGCGTCGAGCCAATCGCCCTCGGTCCGCTGCAGCTCTCCCGCCCCGAGATCGCGACCCTCAATATCGAAGCGGTCGCGATCGCCTGCTTGGCCGCGTTCCTGCTCTTCCGCATGCATGCAGGCATCGTGGCGACGCTCGCGATTAGTGCAGTCGCGTCGCTCGCCTGGCACTACGCTGCCTAGCGCGGGACCCAGAGATCGACGAAAGGCGCCCGCACATAGGTGCCACGGCCATCAGTGTGAACCGTGGCGAACGGTGCTTCGACGTGAGTGCCTGGCCCGGTATCGACCGACGCGAACGGCGCCCGCACATGCTCGCCGTCATAGTCGCGATAGTAATGGCGACGCTTCCAGTAGCCGACCGTTTGCACAAGGCTGCTCTTCGCCTCGACCTGGAAAATTTGCGCAGGCGCGGCGGACGCTTGCGCTGAGCCGGCTGCAATGCCAAGACCGATGGCCGCGACGCCAAGCAGATAAGAATAATGACTCATATTCAGTCTCCATACGCTTTGCCCGCGCCCGACCACCTGCCACAGAGTCTGACCAGACATTACCAGCGAGGCAAGCCGAAATTATAGCCAGCCTTTCCGCTTGAAAAATAGATAGGGCAGCACGGCGGACGCAATCATCAACAGAACCGCCAATGGGTAACCGTAATGCCAATCGAGTTCCGGCATATGGTGAAAATTCATGCCGTAGATCGAGGCGACCAGCGTCGGTGGCAGGAACACAACAGCGGCGATGGAGAAGATCTTGATGATGTCGTTTTGTTGAATGTTGATCATGCCGAGTGTGGCATCGAGCAGGAACACGATCTTGTTGGCGAGGAAGCTGACATGATCGGTCAGCGAATGCACGTCCCGCGCCGCGGTACGGATGCGTGCCTGTAGCGGCTTGTCTTCCTTCCGCTCGTTCGCGGCATGAGCGAAAAAGGTGAGCAGACGCCCCAAGGAGTGTGCGCTTTCGCGTGCGCGAGAAGTGTTCTCGCCCTGACGCCCGATCGCTTTAAGCAAAACGTCGAAGCGACGTTGACGCGACACCGAGCCGCCCCTCATTTCGAAGATCGAATGCGACAGCGTGTCGACTTCGCCCTGCATGCGCTCGATCGAATCCGCCAGCCGGTCGATCAACGTCTCCATCAGCCCGATCAGGACGGCGGTACCGTTGTTCAGCTTCACTTCGGGCCGCCGGCAGCGAGTCGCAAAAATCGAGAAGGCGCGAGGCTGCGCATAACGTAACGTGATCAAGCGCTGACCGGCCAGGATGAACGTTACGTGTGTCGTCGTCGGCTCTCCCGTATAGGCCTGATAGAGCACCGTTGCCGTCATGAAGTGCGCGCCGTTCTCTTGATAGAGCCGGCTCGAGACCTCGATCTCCTGTTGCTCTTCGCGGGTTGGAATCTCGAGCTTGAGCGCCCGCTCGATCTTGCCTTCTTCTTCCCGCGTGGGGTTGAGGAGATCGATCCAGATTACACCCTCGGTGATCCGGGGGCTGCCTTTCTGCGGCACCAGCGCCCCAGATTTTGCCTCGTAGATCGTGAGCATCGATCGGTCCCCAGAGCCCCGTAGGGTCACGCGAGCGACCATAGACCCAGCCGCGACCCCTTGCCAACCAAGGCGTTTCGGACCTTTCGCCGCTCCTTTGCGCTGGATCAAGGCTGGATAGATGCGCAAATCCTCAAATGGCTACAATCGGACGGTATCTAATATGATCGTCTTCAAGAGCTTCCCATCTCGGAAGCCAAGATCGAGGCTTAGGGCATGAATTGGCTACGACGGCAGCAGGATATTGCGTCGCTCTTCGCCGTTTGGGCCCTGCTATTCCAGGTCCTGCTCGGTCCCTTCGCCATAGCCGGTCACGCCTTTGGCGCCACAAGCCTCGGCGGCATCATTTGCACGACTCGCGGCCTCGTTAGCCCTGGGGCGACGTTACCGAAGCAAACCGGGCACAAGGACGACTGTGTCGGCTGTAGTCATTCTTGCCGGACCGCCTGCGGCATGACGCCGGTCGGAGCGTTAGCATGTGATGTGATTGGGCTGGGGAGTTCTCAGGCGGCTTGTCTGACCGATGGAGGGGGCGACCCTGCCATCAGCGTGGAACCACAATCCGAGTCTTGCTCTCGCGCACCTCCCGCCTCAGCCTGACCCCCTCTCCTCCAACTTTCAATTCTTCTGCACGATGCAGGCGCCACCATTCTTTCTGAGAGCGGCACAGAGTTTAGTCGCCTCGTCGCGACTTTCGGCACCGATCTGCACCATGTAGAGATAACGCCGGCCACGGCTCAAATTCCGCTCCGGCAGCACGAACGGCTCAGCATCCGCAAGCACCGAAGCATGGAGCTGCTTGAGCCGTCCGAACCAAGAGAGCGCCTTCTCCTTGGAGAAAGCCGTCGACACCTGAATGCCCCAAGGCCGCCACGCGCCGCTCGCCGTCAGCGGCTCCGTCTCATAGACCGCGCGCACCACGAGCGGCGCGAGCTGACGGCACTGCTCGACCACGTCGCCCGCGCCCTCGCCGATCGAGTCCGGAAGCGTGGTCTCGGCGAGTTTCCATTCCGATGCCGCGCGCCCCGTCACGAACTGGACATAGTCGAGCGTCTCCAGAGGCAGATGCGAGCGTCCGGCGAGCCAATCACGCACGCGCTCGGCGCCGGCGTTATAGGCCGCGGCCGCGAGCCCGACATTGCCAAACTCGTCGCGGAGATCGGACAGGAGGCTCGCCGAATGCGCGATCGCAGCCTTCGGCTCGAACGGATCATCCAATCCCCGCTCATCGGCCGTTTGCGGCATGAACTGAGCGATGCCTTGCGCACCCTTCGGGCTGACGGCGCTCGGATTGAACCGACTCTCTTTCCAGATCAGCCGCACGAAGAACATCGGCGGCAGCCTCATCGAAGCCGCCTCTTTCTGCATTAGCGGGCAGACAATATCGACAAAGGGTTTCGGGCCTGCCGCCGCCAAGGCCACCGCATCGACCCCGCCATCGACCTTCCTCTCTACGTCTTCACTCAGCGCTGGTGTCGCCGACAAGATCGACATGGCGAGAATTGTGGTCCGCCAAGCGCTCCGGCTCCGCCTCGTGCCATCGTCAGGAGAGATGAAGCTCATGGAGAATTTCCAGCCAGAATGCGAAATAGGCAACCGAGGCGAGGCCGGCCAGGATGGCCGCAATGATGAGTGCTCTACCGTCTTTGGCGAGAACGAAAGCCGGCAGGCTGAGCGGCAGGAAAATGAACATGAAGGCCGCTCCCACGGCGACCATCTCCATCCCGTCGCCGTTGGGATTGGCGTGATTGAACAAGAAGACCGTCAGGAAAATGAGGAAGAGGCAATGCGCCGTTACTGCAAACAGCACGCTCGAGCGAAGCCGCCTGTCGCCTGTGCCGAGATCCGCCAAACCCACTCCTGTCACCAAAAAACCCATAATCGCCTCTAGAGCATATCGCGATTTCGGGGCTACCTCAGCCGCAATCATGCGGAAAAAACAACGCGACGATGGGGTTCCAGTTTCACGCCAATACCAGTATGAACCTGCATCGCCGGGAATGGCACGAAGGGCTGGATGCCCGAGACATAGGGGAAAGAGGGTTATGGAAGACAAGCGTATCGAATACCGGGTGTTGCTCTTGGCCGCGCTTGGCATTGCCTTGTTGGCTGGCGACGCCCGGGCCCAAGATGCCGCCCCTCAGCCCAAGCCGGCACCTACCCAGAAACCTGCAGCGACGGCCAAGCCGGCACCCGCCCCGCTCTATACGCCGTGGAACAAGCTCTGCGCCCCAGAATCGCAAGGCGCCACCCCGACCTGCCTCACACTGATGGAAGCGCGCGCCCAGACCGGCCAGTTCCTCGCCGGCGCCGGCATCATCGAGCAACAAGGCGTCGAGAAGAAAACCCTCCGTATCACCTTGCCCCTCGCCATGCTCGATCAGAAGGGCGTGCAACTGACCTTTGATCAAGACCAACCGATGGTTGGTCCGTATCTGACTTGCTTGCCCGCGGGATGTCTTGCTGACTTCGACGCCACACCCGCCATCGTCGAAAAGATGCAGAAGGGCCAATCCCTGATGGTGAAGGCGCTGCGGCTGGACGGTTCACTGCTCGCCGTTCCTCTGCCGCTCGGCGGCTTCGCCAAGGCCAATGCCGGACCTGCAACGGACCCAAAAGTTATCGCCGAGCAGCAGCAAAAGCTTCGTGACCAGATAATGAAAGCCAATCCGCCCGCCGCCAACCCGCCCGCAGCGGCAACGCCTGCTCCTGCGGCCCCCGCGCCAGCAGCCCCTGCCGGCGATCAGTAAGCCAGGCTAAGCCTTATCTTTGACGGCGGTCGTCGGCCGGTCCGTGCCGGAGTCGACTTCCTCATGCCAGACGCCGTTCGCGGTCTCGTATTGGATGCCGACGGTCTCGCCCGGCACCTTCTGCTCGCCCGCCGCAATCCGCGCCGCCTGAAGCGCGGCGTCGTGACTCGGAAATGTCTCGGAGATCGTGCCGCGGGCTTTATAGGCCCAACCTTCTTCGTGACGAATGATCTCGTAAGTGACTTTGCTCATTGGGTTTCCAGCGTGGTTGCGTGAGAGCTGACTATAGCCAATAACACGCGCCGCCGTGAGACGGACTATCTCATTTTCGTCAGACGACTTCGGAACCAAAACCGCTCTAATTCTCGTTTGCTATTGAATGGCGCTAGTACCGGGTCACGCCATCTTACATCGTCGAGTGGCTTCTCGTCTTATTGAGGGAATCCATATGGAGATCGCCATGCAGGCCCAGGACTATATATCGCTCGGGGTAATACTGGTTTTTGCTGCCGCCATTGTCGGGATTTTCAGCACCAAGACCCCGGGCTTTGGCAGGTACAGCACGACAGCGTTGCTGCTCGCGCTCGTCTTGTTCGTCGCGGCCATGGCCTTCCTTCAAGGCAAGGTCGAATGGTCGCCGATGGCGAATATTCTCTTTGTTGTGGTTGGAGTCGCCGGAAGTTTGACGGCGGCGAAAACCTCCGACGGTTGAAGAAACTATCCGCGGACGCCGACAAACACAGCAATCAGAATGAAGATGGCGAGGTCGGAGACGAGCGCTACCTGCTCCTTGAAATTCCTTTGTTTGCGGAGGAGATGCCCGAGAGGTCGCTCAGCAGCTTGATGTTGACCGACTTCTGGCCGGTCACACTATCGACTGACTTCATAATCTGCCACTCGCCCGAGCTTGGTGAGGCAGAGGCCGTTGTGGAGAGCGGAGGCAGCGCGCCACCTCCAGCGCACCCGTCGAACGATATCGCCGCGATGGCCAGGACAACAATACGCGCGAAGACGGTCTGCACGCGAAACTCCCCCAACCGCCACACTTTGCAACCTTAACGCGATTGAGGCAGTAGGCAGAAACAGGCCTGCTAGGTCTTCTCTCGCCCCCTCCGTTCTTATTATTCTGGCACCGATCAAGT
>JANWJA010000125.1 GCA_025449615.1 Methyloceanibacter sp. | reverse complement strand
GCATGCAAGAAGATGTGGAGCGGCTGGAAACGCTCGACGTGAGCGGCAAGACCCCGCCACCTGAAGCAAAACCGGATTCCGAGGTCGAGCCTGCGGAAGTAAAACTCCCGGCCGAAGCCAAGGCGCCCTCGGTCGAACCTGAACCTGCCCCTGAGCCGAAACCTGCTGCCAAAGCGCCGGTCGCAGCCAAGCCGAACCCGCCGCCGCCTCCGGCGGCGAAGCCCGCTCCGCCAGAGCCTAAGGCTGCCGAGATCGAGCCGAAAAAGGCCGAGCCGCCGCGCGAGGTCCCCGCCGCGCCCGTGCCGCAGCCGGAGACACAAGTAGCCAAACCTGCGCCGGAGGCCGTGTCCGCTCAGCCCGAGATCGCGACCCCGTCCGCGAGTGATGTGACGACCACTGGGGACGCGACGGCTGCGAGCGGCACGGACTTGGCGACACCCGCCACGCCCAAGCCACAGCGCCCAAAGCGGCCCGCGGCCGCGCCTGACGATTGGAAGAAGGGCGTCGGCATTTTCGGCGGCGGCTAGAGCATCATCCCAAAACGTTGCAGACTTTTCGGACAAGATGATGCGTCAAATGATTCTCTCCACGTCATCGCCGGGCTTGACCCGGCGATCCAGGGCAGCTTGAGCAGAGCTGGCTAATTGATTGAAAGGAATCACGCTCTAGCGTCTCGACCGCCCCAGCACATAAAGCCGAATTGCCGCCGAGAGGTTTTCATCGCCGCGCGACTTATCGATATCGCCGATGAGCGCAGCGAGCGACTTGCCCTCTTCTCGCGCGATGTCGCTCAACGCATCCCAAAACGGTTCCTCGAGCGAAATCGAAGTGCGGTGCCGGTCGATGGTGACGGAGCGCTTGGTGCGGAGCTTCGGCATCAGGGAATTTACCCCTTGGGGCCGATCATGTCCTCGGGCCGCACGAGGCGATCGAACTCTTCCGCGCTGACATGGCCGAGCCGTACCGCCTCTTCGCGCAACGTGGTGCCCCGCTTATGCGCGGTCTTGGCGATCTCGCTAGCTTTGTCATAGCCGATATGCGGCGCGAGCGCGGTGACCAGCATCAGGGAACGCTGCATGTGTTCCTCGATGCGGTCCGTATTGGCCTCGATACCGACCACGCAATTATCGGTGAAGCTCGTTGCAACATCGGCCAACAGCCGGATCGATTGCAGCATGTCGTAGGCCATCAGCGGCTTGAACACGTTGAGCTCGAGATGGCCCTGGCTGCCGGCGAATACGATTGATGCGTTGTTGCCCATGACTTGCGCCGCGACCATGGTCACCGCCTCGCATTGCGTCGGGTTGACCTTGCCCGGCATGATCGAGGAGCCTGGCTCGTTCTCCGGCAGGTTCAACTCGCCGAAACCCGAACGCGGGCCTGAACCGAGCAGCCGAATGTCGTTGGCGATCTTGAACATCGACACCGCGACAGTCGCGAGCGCGCCGTGGGCGAACACGTAAGCGTCGTGCGTCGCCAGCGCCTCGAATTTATTTGGCGCGGTCACGAAAGGAAGCTTGGTCATCGCCGCGATCTTGGTCGCGAACAACTCGGCGAAGAGGGGGCTGGTGTTCAAGCCGGTACCGACCGCGGTGCCACCTTGCGCAAGCTCGTACAGTCCATAGAGCGATTGCTTGATGCGCTCGATGCCGTGATCGATCTGCGCGGCATAGCCGCCGAATTCCTGGCCCAAGGTGAGCGGCGTCGCATCCTGCATGTGGGTGCGGCCGATCTTGATGATGTCCTGGAAGGCTTCCGACTTCGATTTCAGCGCCTGATAGAGATGGGCGAGCGCCGGATTTAAGTGATAGGCGATCTCCACGGCCGCCGCGATGTGCATCGCGGTCGGGAACGTGTCGTTGGACGACTGGCCGAGATTGACGTGGTCGTTCGGATGCACAGGGCGCTTCGAGCCCCGCGTACCGCCAAGCATCTCGCTCGCGCGATTGGCGATCACCTCGTTCAAATTCATGTTGGTCTGGGTGCCGGAGCCGGTCTGCCACACGACCAGCGGGAAATGCCCGTCGAGTTTCCCCTCGATGACCTCTTCGGCCGCGCTTACAATGGCTTGAGCGAGTTCCGCCTCGATCAGCTTGAGCTCGAGATTGGCGAGCGCCGCGGCTTTTTTCACCATGGCGAACGCCCGGATCAGGGGCTTCGGCATGGTTTCCTCGCCGATTCTGAAATTGCGCAAAGATCGTTCCGTTTGCGCGCCCCAATAGCGATCTTCGGCCACCTCAATCGGGCCGAAGGCGTCTGTCTCGGTGCGAACTGGAGCCGCCCCCAATTTGGATTTGATCTTTTGAGCCATGCCAACATCTGGCTTGCCGCGCCAATCCGGTCAAGCGGCAACTCGGCACGGGTCCCTATCGAAATCCTCCGAGTTAGGGTATAATCCATGGCTCCAGGGAGGTGCGCCAATGGCGCCGCGCCTTTGGCGTTACTCCGCAATTCCATCAAACTTTAGGCCACTAGTCTGATCATGGTTTTTGCCACGCGGGCGTTATCCCATCCCCAGCTGAAACCGCCCAATTCCCTGGGCGTTCGCGTCTCCCTACTCACCGCAAGGGTGCTGGCGCTTGGCGTGTGTGCGGTTGGTCTCTTGGCGCTTTGGGCTTGGCAGGCGGACGTTTCGCTCAATCCGATTCTGGTCCATGCCCCAATCTTCAAGCCCGCAAGCGCGGCCGGTGTCGCTTGTGCGGGCTTGGGCTTGTTTTGTTTCACGTTTCCCAATCTGAGGCCCCTAAGTTGCCTGCTTGGCGTCGTCGTCGCCCTGGTTGGTGCATTGTCGATCTATGAAAGATGGTTCGGCGTCGATTTTGGCCTCGATGGCATGCTTGTGGGCACAGCAACGACGCAAACTGCGGCAGAGCAAGCACTGCAAATGGCGCCGGGCATGGCGGGCACGTTTCTGCTGTTTGGCGCGGCGATGGCGTTGGCCTCTGCGGAACAGCCGGCTCGAGCGAGTAGCCAGGTGCTGATCATCACGGCCCTTGCTCAAGTCCTGATTTTTTTCACCGGCCTGCTTTATGGCTTGAGCAATTCCGCCGATCCTTTCCCATTCGCGGCCATGTCCTTGCAAGGCGCCATAGCCGCATTCTTGTTGTGCGTGGGCCTTCTCGCCGCGATGCCCGACTACGGCATTGGCTCGGTCTTGCTCGAAACTTCGCCGTCTGGGGAAATGCTGCGGCGACTCTTGCCGGGTGTCATTCTGATTCCGATCGGGATCGGCTGGTTCGTCTACCAGGCCCAGCTGACGGCGTCCTACGACGAGGCCTCGACGCTTGCGATTTTTGCCGTCGCCAGCGTTCTCGTGCTTGGTGCCTTCGCCTGGACCACGATCGATGCCATCCGCCGCGCCGATCGCGACAGGAACGAGGCTCTCAATCAGCTTCGCGGTCAACGCGAATGGTTGACGACCACGGTGCGCAGTATCGGTGACGGCGTCATCGCCACTGACCGCGACGGCCGCATCATCCTGACCAATGGCGCGGCGGAAAAATTTACCGGATGGCGGGCCGGTGAGGCCCAGGACCGTCCTTTATCCGAAGTCTTTTCCTTGCGCGATCCGGCGACGCGCGTGGAGATCGCCGACGTCGCGGCCTGGCTTGAGGACGATGAAGGTGATGGTGGCGGCGGGCCCGGGGTGCTGTTGCTGAGGCGCGACGGAGATGAATTGCCGATCGAATATACGGTTGCGACTATCCGCGGTTTTGGCGGCTCGACCGCTGGATTCGTCATCAGCTTTCGCGACATCACCGAACGAAAACTCGCAGCAGAGCGCCAGGCCATGCTGGTCGGCGAGCTCAATCATCGCGTGAAGAATACTCTCACCATAGTGCATTCGCTCGTCCATGCCAGCGTTCGCAAATCGCCTGATCAGACCGCGACGGATATGGCTACGAAGCTTGGCGAGCGGCTGCAAGCTCTGCAGCGCGCTCACGACCTGCTCCTGGAATCGCAATGGTCGGGGGCGAGCTTGGGCGAAATGGTCAATCGCGAGTTGGATCCCTATCGGCGTGAGGAGGGCCCAAAGATCGCAATCAAGGGACCCGACGTCCTGCTGCCGCCTCAGTGCACCTCGATTCTTGCCATGACCCTGCACGAGCTCGCGACCAATGCGGTGAAATATGGCGCGCTGTCGCACAATGCAGGCGTGCTCGCGGTGAATTGGAAAGCGCTTCGCGGCAATCGCGTCCAACTCATCTGGGAGGAACGAGGGGTCGATGCGCCCCAACAGGTCGGCAATGGGTTCGGCATGCAACTGATCGACAATGGCATTCGCCATAGCCTTGGCGGCAAGAGCAAAGTCGATTTCAGAAAAACCGGCCTCTATGTCGAGATCGAACTGCCGCTCGGCACCGAACCGCAAATCAAGTCCAAGCCTGCGGAAACGCCCATTCCGGCCTGAGCTTTATTCCAACGTCCGGATTGCCTCGTTGACGTGGCGCAATCGCTCGGAAAAGTCGCGGGTCAGATTGCCGAGGATCGTGATCATGATGTTTGGATTCGCGACCGCGAGCTGCTGGATCTCTTCGACCGCAAGTCCGTAACACACCACCCGCTCGTCGGCGACGATTTCCGCCGAGCGTTTGCCGCCGTCGAGCAGCGCCATTTCCCCGAACGTCAGACCCGGGCCGATCGAGGCGACGCGTTTCTTCCGGTCGCCCTTGGTCTTGATCCTCACACTCACCGAGCCGCGCGCCAGCACGAAGAACAATTTGGCCTCGTCGCCTTCGCGGATGATGACCTCTCCCTTGTCGAAGATCAGCGGCCGCACCACCTGCTCGATCAGCCGGTACTCCTCCGGCTTCAGACCTTTGAACACATCGAGCGCGGTCAGCGCGAATTTGGTCCCAGCGACAAAACTCGTGCTCGCCAGCAACTCGTCTTCGCACCATTCGAGCGCGGCATCGGCATCGCGGAATGTCCGGATGCGGGCCCTTTGCGCTTCCTCGCCAAGTTTCCGCGCCACTGGCGCGATGGGGCCATCGTCGGCAACGTCGGCGAATATCAGCTCGGCGGTGCCGCCAGCCATTGACTGTGCCGCCCGCGTGATCAGTTTCAGCGCGGCGGCGTCCGCCAGATGCACGCGTTTGAAATCGACGATGACGTAGGACGCATCCGCGGTAAGCTCGGCCATGCGCCTGAGCAGCCGCTCGGTTGAGCCGAAGAACAGGCCGCCTTGCGCCTCGATCACCACGATGCGGTGGCCCTCTGTTGCCAGTAATTTGCGCTCCTCCGGCGTCCGTAAGCGATTGGACCGCACGACATCGCCGCGATAATCCCTGCGGATCACGCTGCCGACATTGGTGCGGTTATTGAACGCATGCAGCCCGAATTCGTCGGAGAGCTCCTGGCAGACGGCGATGCCGCGCACGCTGTTACCATGCGTGTCGATGGGCGGCGAATAAACCCCGATACCGATCTGCCCCGGGATTACCGCGATGATCGACCCCGACACGCCGCTCTTGGCGGCCATGCCGACCTCATAGGCCCATTCGCCGGCATAGTCGTACATGCCGCAGGAATTCATCACGCTGAGCACGTCGCGAACATAATCCGTCGACAGCACCGGCTCGCCGGTCAGGGGATTCTTGCCGTCGTTGGCCAGCGTCGCCGCCATGATCGCAAGATCGCGGCAGGTAACGTTCACCGAGCATTGCCGGAAATAGAGATCGAGCACGTCCTGCGGATCGCGCGTCAGCATGCCGGTATTCAGCATCATATAGGCGATGGCGCGGTTGCGATGGCCGGTGGCTTGCTCCGATCTGAACACGCCCTCGTCGATATCGAGCGGCCGCCCGGCCAGGCTGGAGAACAGCGCCAGCATGTTGGCGTTGCGCTCCGCCTCCGACTCGCCCCGCATCAATTCGGCGACGGCGATGGCGCCGGCATTCACCATCGGATTGAACGGGCGATTGGCCACCTCGTCGAGCACGATGGAGTTGAACGCTTCCCCGGTTGGCTCCACGCCGACATGCTTGAGCACGGTCTCGCGGCCGTAATGCTCGAGCGCGTAGCCATACATAAAGGGCTTCGACACCGATTGGATGGTGAAGGTCTTGTTGGCGTCGCCGACGCTGTAGACTTCGCCGTCCACGGTCGCAATCGCGATGCCGAAATCGTTAGGGTCGGCCTTGCTGAGCTCG
>JANWJA010000124.1 GCA_025449615.1 Methyloceanibacter sp. | reverse complement strand
TCTGACCGCGAACCTTGGCACTGGCGGCTTCACCCACACGGAAGGGGAACTGCGCCTCGTCATCGGGGCAGCGTCGACACTGATCTCCGGCGACGTGAATGGCGACGGCAAAGCCGATTTCAGTATTCTGTTGAAGGGAAGTGCGATTCCCGACTTTTTCTTCTAGCCGAGGCGCGGTTTAGCGCGCGGTCCCCGTCAGAAAGATAAAGCCGGAATAGCCGCTGCGGATCTCGCGTTTCCGGGTCCCGATCCTTTGAAGTTCCAGCGCGGTTGCGTTCGGCAAAAAGATGCGACTCAGCAGCGCCTCGTCGATATTGAATACCGGAAAAGTTGTCCCTGCGACGATGTAAGCCGGTGAAGGGGCGAGAAAGGCCGCAACCAGTAATCCACCTTCTTCGACGCTGCGTGCGAAGGCAGCGCAGGCGCTCTCGAATTCGTCTTGGCGCTGCGTGATCGATTCGGCACAAAAGAACATGGTGGCGGCGTTCCAGTTCCTTTCGGGCAGTTCGAAGATCGAAGCGCGCTCGATCCTAGCTTGGGCGCGTAAGGCCGGAACGGGATCCTCCGGCAAGTCTTCGCCATAGGCTTCACGGACCACGTTCCAAAAATGACGCCATTGCGGGCGAAGTTCTCTGCAACGCAGTTCCGCTTCGAGCCAGTTGATGTTACATTCGGAATATTCCCAGGCCGTTAGAGCTCGCGCACGAGGCAGCCCGCAGAAGAAGGGAATAAGACTCGGGCCCGTGCCGACATCGACAATATCCAGTCCGGCGCCAGAGTGCGTCGCGCGCTTGATCGCCTCCACAGCACAGCGAATTAGGCGATCGTCGTCTTCGTGCGGCTCGCCATAATAGTGCTGGAAATAAGCTTCTGAGTCGAAGCTAGCCCATGGGTAATCGGCATTGCCGGAGGGCGCAGAGCGGCCGGCGTTACCTTCCGTAGATCGATCTTGCGACAAAGCGCGCCCCTTCCCGCGATCAGCTGGAAGGGGCGGTATAGCGGTCGATCAGATGGCGCGCAACGAGGCGACTTGGCCAAAACGCTGGCGGGGAAAGGTTCTGAGCAATTCAGCCAGCGCATCCGCATTGACCGCCCTGGAGAAATAAAATCCCTGTAGTTCGGTGCAGCCCAGACGAGTCATCATCTCGGCCTCTGCCTCGGTCTCGATCCCTTCGGCAACAATATCCATGCCGAGCGCTCGTCCAAGGGTCACGACAGAATGGACGATGGTTTTGGAACTATCGAGGCTCGACAATCTCCCCACGAACGACCTATCGATTTTGATCTTATCGAAACTGAAATTGCAAAGATACGACAGGCTTGAATAGCGAGTGCCGAAATCGTCAAGCGCCGTCTTGAAGCCCATAAGGCGGAAGGCCTCAAGGATGGCGTGGGTGTGTTCGGTGGCGTCAAGCAACACGCCTTCGGTGATCTCCAAAACAAATCGGCTTGGATCGACATCGTGCTTGGCGACCAGGTTGCGAAGCGTGGCCGCCAAGTCGACATGGCGGAACTGCACCGGCGAGAGATTGACGCCAACCTCCAAATGCGGCCAGCGTTTCGAATCTTCCATGGCGCGGTCTAGTACCCACTCGCCAAGCGCAGGAAGCAATCCTGAGTTCTCGGCGATCGGGATGAAGTCGGACGGTGACATCTCGCCATGCACAGGGTGGTTCCATCTGAGCAAAGCCTCTACGCCCACGATGTCGCCGGTAGCGCAGGAGATCGTGGGCTGATAGTGGACGCGGAGCTTTTCTGCCTCCAGCGCGCTGCGCAAGTCGATTTCGATCGACCGGCGGTGCTCAACCTTTTCGGCCATTTCCCGGCAAAACGTTATGGCACGATCGCGTCCCTGACTCTTGGCTTCATAGAGGGCGATATCGGCGTGGCGCATCAATTCGTCGGCCGTTGTGCCATTGTCGGGCGCGCTCGCGATGCCGACGGAGGCCGTCACACGAATGGTCTGCTGCTGGATGTTGAACGGCGTGGAGAAGGCGGCGGCAATGCGCTCGGCGAGACTGGCGCCGGCATCTTTCGCGGCTGGCGAGCAGAGAATGGCGAACTCGTCGCCGCCAAAGCGCGAGAGAAAATCAGAGGGGCGCAATCGCGTCTGCAAACGCGCCGCGACGGCCTTGATCAGATTGTCGCCCGCCTCATGCCCGAGCGTGTCGTTGAGATCCTTGAAGCGGTCGATATCGATATAGGCGGCGATGGCCTGCCGGTGTGCGCCCTTGCTGCCGTGATTGCGCAAGAACGTCTCGATCTTCTCGACCATCTGGGCGCGATTGGGCAGTCCGGACAGCGGGTCGTGCTTGGCCTCGTAACGCGCTTGGGCTTCACGCCGTGCGAGTTCCTCGGAGGTGCGCCGCAGACGCCGCAGCATCAGCACCGTGAGCACCCCCATGCCAAGGATCGCCAATGTCACCAACGGCAAAATAATCGTCAAAAGCGGCTGTCCCGGGCGCCTTGTCGTCCAGGTCAAATATCCAAGAGTGACACCCTCGTCGCCGAGAAGGGGCATGGAGGCCGTAGCGGCAGCAGAGTTCGGCGTCGCTGCGAGTTCTAGGTCGTTGAGCAGCAGGTTGCGGCCGATGTCGGAAATGTACGCGTCGTCAATGTTGGCAATGTTGATAAGAATGTCGGGCGTTTGCGGAACCAAATCCATGTTGACGTTCGGCAGGATGGTGATTGCGGCGACGACGGCCGGACGTCCGTCAACCGACTCGATATGACCCGCCCAACGAGCCTTCTCCAGCGCCCCACCGAGAATGCGGTAATTTTTTTTCTCGACAAATTCCAGCGGCCGCTGGCGAAGTGTGGATGCTTGCCCGCGAACTTCGGCAATCAGTGGCGCGAAGAGCGCGCGGCGGCGCTCGAAGACCGAAGGGGCGGCACGGTTCTTATCGAGGTAGGCGTAAATCGGATTGTTATCTTTGTTGACGATGTAAATCTCATCGTGGCCGTAGGTCTCGCTGAGGAAGATACCGAATTCGAGGTCGACGAAGTCGAGATCGATGGCCTCATCGGTAATCTTGGTGACGGCATCGTCCCACCAGGCCACGCTCTTCTCTTCGCTGAGAACGCGAACGATGCTCTGATTAAGGGCGTTTTCAACCAGCGTGCGTTCGATCTCGGCCGCGGCCTGATTGGCCGACCATCCGGCATAGGCAATGATCGCCAGGAGGCTGACGCCAAAGAAAGCGATCGCCGCGCCAATCAAAATAGTCAGGCGACGCAGATCGACACTGAAATGATTGACGCGTGTGGGATTGCTCACAAGGTTAATCCAAATAAACGCTAAGTATCGAAACTATCTCGCAAACATTAAGTTCGAGTTACGCTAGAAATACAACCATTACGCGCAGCGTACAATATCGAGTTTTCGCCAAGGCAGGGGCGCTCGCATTTCTACTGATTCCGTACTTGTGCCAAATCGATACGACCTATTATTTACAGTGTGATTAACCTTGCATCTACCAAATTTACCATTTACTAACTATATAACGTCGTGGCGGGGCTGAGAGTGGGGCCACGCCTCGAGCTTCGGCCCGCTCCAAGTTTTCGATTTTCAGAGGCACAAATGTCGGCGAGCTTGGTCGTTCGTTCTCGCGCGGATAGTCCTGAGATAACGCGGGCCGCCAGCTCGATCGAGCAGGCCGCCTGGAGCAATCTCGGCTTTCTCAATTATACCCGTGCGCATTACGAGTATTACGCGGAACTCATGGATGCCTATCCAGAGTACCAGCTCTGCCTCGTCGATGAGGAGACGGGATATCCGGTTGCCGTGGCAAACAGCGTCCCCTTCGCCTGCTCGGGCCCTGATGATTTACCGCCGGAGGGCTGGGACTGGCTGGTCGAGACCGCGGCGCGGCAAAAGGACAAGCCCGCGAACATGCTGGGTGCGCTCGCCGTGTCAGTGCCGGCGGTTCATCGCTCCAAAGGCTACGCGCGGATGATGATTCGCTCGCTCATCGAGCTCGCACAGCGGAAGGGCCTCGACGGCGTCGTCGTCCCGGTGCGGCCGACGGCCAAAGCGCGTCACCCGTGGGTGCCGATCGCCGATTACATGTCGTGGACCGACGACAAAGGCCGCCCCTACGATCCCTGGATCCGCAGTCATCTCTCCGCAGGCGGGCGAATGGTCGGGCCTTGCGAGCGCTCGATGGTGGTGCATGACCACATCGCGTTCTGGGAGAACTGGTCGAAGCAGCGCTTCAGCCAATCAGGCTCCTACGCGCTAGAAGGCGCGATCGCTCCGGTCGAGATTGATGTCGAGCGGCAGACGGGGACTTACGAAGAGCCGAACGTCTGGATTGCCTACGCGGGTTAAACGCTGCTTGGGCATGCGAACCGGCGCCAGCTCAGCTAATCCAGGTCACACCTAACGTACCGTCTGCTTTCCAGACTACCCATGCTGCATGAACTTCATTGCCAATGTGCAGTTCAAACGTGTCCGGGACGTCGGCAACGCTTAGCAGACGCAGGTTCGCGCCTTTATCCGATAGATTAAGCACAGTGCAAGCAACCACGGATCGCTTGTCGTCGAAGAAAATTCGACCCTCCTTGAGGGTGCGCCTGCGAGGCGAATGTCGCCGTTCGATCAACATAGGTTCAACTCGTACTGCGACTTTGTTCTTGCGAAGTAAATTGCATCGCTAGAATTGTCGAGCGAACCGGGTTGGGCGATTAAGGCTGTAATTGGCTGATTTATTGGTACCGCGGGGGGGGATCGAACCTCCGACCTCTTGATCCACAGTCAAGCGCTCTAACCAACTGAGCTACCGCGGCACGTTCGCGAGTCTTGCGTCGCGGGGGGAACCTAAGCGGAGCCATGCTGTCTTGCAAGCTGTGTGAACGGTAGAGTCCCGTCAAACTAAGAGCCCGGGCTCTTCAGCCCGGGCCGTTTCTGTCAAACCAACTGGGGACGTACTGAACAGGTCGACTAGGAGCCGCGCACTTTGTCCATAGTGCGCGACACTTGCGCCTTGATGGGCTCAGAGGTATCGGCCGCAATCTTGGTTGAAAGCGCTCGGATTTCGCCGGCCTGGCTCGCCATCGTATCGAATTGCTGGCGGATGAAGGCCGATTGCAGCTCGACGATCTCGGCGAGATTCTTGGCCCCGGCGAGATTCTTGGCAAGATCGAAGCCCGAATTCAGATTGCGCTGAGTGATGTCGATGAGTTTGCGGTTGAAGGCGGCAGCGCCTTGTCCGGCGGCATCGAAAGACCGCTCGAGCGCATCGACGGCATCTTCGAGCGCGTCCTTGGCTTTCTCATAAGCCTCTCTGGTCTGCGTCACCGTCTTCTCTGCCAAAGCTCGAACGCTCTCAGGAACAGTCGCATCGCGAGCCATCGCTTCAAAGTCGGCGGAGGCTTTCTTGAATGTTTCGCGCGCCTTCTCGGCGGCGGCTTGTGGTGTGTAGGGTTCATTCATGGCTGGTTTCCTCGGGTTTCATCACTGGACTTAACGCGCGGGCGGCGGTCCGAACTCACCCGTGAGCAGGTTATGCTGCACTGCAATATAAATGGTGCGGCGCAAAAAATCAAGCCTATTTTCAACGATGTCGACAAATTATGTGCGCACGGTCTAGGAAATGCGCTGAATTTGCCTAAATTTGTCTGGTGAGTCGCGTAACCGGTCTCTCGTCCTCGAAAGACCGGCGAATTAGCTGCCAGGCGCTCGCGCTACCCGAGTGTCGTTTGGGATTTATCCATGGCCGATGCCCGACAGACCTCTCGCATCAAAGAGGTGCAGGCCGACCGCGAGGCCCTTGAACACATCGCCCGCATGCTGGAAGGCCGCGTCTTGCGCGGACCGGGACTGACGATGCCCGATGAAGACAGCACGCTCGAACGGCTCAAGCTCGAAGGGACCGGTCTTGTCGCGCTGCTCGAGGCAATGCCTGCCGCAATCGGCATCCTGGCCGACGGCAATCTGATCCATGCCAACGCAGCGTTCGCTTACGCTTTCGGCTATCGATCTTTCGCCGAGCTGTTTGAAGCGGGCGGGCTCGACGCCATCGTGCCGGGTGGCCCGGCACTCCTCACGCTCGCGGCGAGCAGCAGTGAAAATGTCTCTGTCGATGCGCTGACGCGGGGACGGCGGCGCTTCAAGGCAAGTTTCACGCTCACACGACTCGACGGCGACGGCGAGATCAAGCTCGTACGGCTCATCGATCCGGAGGAAGTGGCGGCGCCCGCACCAACGGCGGCAGAGACTTTCGTGGAGACCGAGAAACCCATCCAAGCCAAAACTGTGGTTCCGTGGGATCCGGCGCAGGCAACGCGGCGACTCGATTTCCTCGCCAAGGTCAGTCACGAAGTTCGCACGCCGCTCAATTCTATCCTCGGCTTCACCGAGCTCATGCTCGAGGAGCGCTTGGGGCCGATCAACAATCCGCGCTACAAGGGCTATATCGAGGACATTCATCAGAGCGGACTTTATGCGCTCAGCCTGCTTAACGATCTCCTCGACATTTCCAAAATCGAGGCCGGCAAGTTTGAGCTCGATTTCACCGCGGTCGATGTGCTTGAGCTGGTCGAAGATTGCGTCCACAGTCTGCAACCGATCGCCAAGCGCGAGCGCATCGTGCTCAGGACATCGCTGCCGCCAAATCTGCCGTCAGTGCTCGCCGACCGAAGGCGGCTGAAACAGATCCTGCTCAATCTTCTGTCCAATGCCATCAAGTTCACCAACCAGGGCGGTCAGGTGATCGTGGGCGCCAAGCTCTCCGACGAGGGCGAGCTTCGCTTGCGGGTGCATGACAGCGGGGTGGGTATGACGGCAGACGAGATCAAGTGCGCGATGCAGCCATTCCACCAACTCGATACCGCGCCACGCAAGCAAACGGGAACAGGGCTTGGCCTGCCCCTCACCAAAGCGCTGGTCGATGCACATCGCGCGCGACTCGTGCTGACCAGCACGCCGGGCGCCGGCACTTCTGCCGACGTAATCTTTCCCCAGGAAAGGTTGGTAGAGATAGTGCCAACCGTGGTGAGTGGCGCGTTTGGCACCGGTGGCTGACAGCCGAGTTCGATTTCTCGCCATTGAAACAAGAGTCTAACCCTGGCGCGAAGGCCGCACTGCGCCGGAAGATTCTGCCGCACAAACTTAGAAGCCTTCTAAGTTACTGTTTTTGCAGACATTCTTGTTGACTTCGACCGAGTGCGGGCCCTAACCAAGGGGGTGCCGTGAGAGGCACTAAGTCCGATACTGGGGCCTTGAACCCCGGACCATTGGAGGCCAGGAATGCAAATGACGCTCCGGCGCAAAGGTCTCTTTGCGCTCCTCATCCTTTCCCTGCTTGGGTTTAGCGCCGCGCCGGCACCTGCAGAAGGTCCCGGCGAGGTCAATGTCTATTCCTACCGCCAGCCTTATCTGATCGATCCGCTGTTCAAGGACTTCACCGCGAAGACGGGCATCAAGGTCAATGTGATCTTCGCCGAGAAAGGATTGATCGAGCGCATGGCCGCCGAAGGACGCAACAGTCCCGCGGACGTGCTGCTCACTGTCGATGTCGGCAATCTCACGCAAGCCGTCGAGGCCGGCGTCAGCCAGCCGATCCATTCGGAGATTCTCGACGCCGCGATCCCGGAAGCCTATCGCGACAAGGACGGACAATGGTTTGGACTGACGCGCCGCGCGCGGGTGGTCTATGCCTCGAAAGAGCGCGTGAAGCTCGACCACATCACTTACGAAGACCTCGCCGATCCGAAATGGCGCGGCAAGATCTGCATCCGCTCGGGCCAGCACGTTTACAACGTGGCGCTGATCGCCTCGATGATCGCTCATCACGGCGAGGAATGGACCGAGCAATGGCTAAAAGGCGTGAAGGCCAATTTGGCGCGCAAGCCCGCTGGTGACGACCGCATGCAAGTCAAGGGCGTCTATTCCGGCGAGTGCGACATCGCCGTCGGCAACACCTATTACATGGGCGCCATGCTGAAGAACGATAAAGAGCCCGAGCAGAAAGAGTGGGCGAACTCGGTGAACATGCTGTTTCCCAATACCGGTGATCGCGGCACGCATGTGAATATCTCTGGCGCGATCGTTGCCAAGAACGCGCCGCATAAAGACAATGCGGTAAAGCTGATCGAATTTCTGGCGTCGGACGAAGGTCAGAAAGACTATGCCGAGGTCAACAACGAATATCCGGTGAAGGACGGCGTGCCGTGGTCGGCGCTGGTGCAGTCCTGGGGAAATTTCAAAGCCGATCCGATTTCGCTCAACGAGCTTGCCGCCGCGCGCAAGAAGGCAAGCGAGCTCGTGGACAAAGTCGATTTTGATGCCGGGCCGAGTTCTTGAGGGGGTGAGATGAGCGGACGAAACAAAATTGAGCCGGGACCGACGCGGGGCGGCATGCCGGCATTGCGCGGGCCGAATGCGCTCGGGGCCGAGCGGCTGGTGGGCGTCGGCTTCAGATGCTGGCTCGCCGGCTACGAGACCGGCGACATCGCCTGCTGGGAACGCGGCTGGAATGCCTATTCGGTGGCGCTCGGGCCATCGCACGCGAAACGCGCCGTCACCGAGCTTGCTTGTTGGGTCCGGGCGCTTCGCGCTTCGGCGTCCCGCAAGATCGAATATTCGCCGGTCGGGTGCCCCGGCTTCTGCGCCGATGAATGTATGGCCATCGCCCTGATCGCCGCTTCCCAACATCATCGCTGCCCGGCAATGCGGGCTTGCGCCTTGGCACTGACCGGCTCCGAGCTGGTCGATCCGGTGATTGATGCGGCCAATGCCTTTGCCGATGCGCTGCAAGACGCCGAGCAGAGGCTGTCGCCAGAAGCCGTCGCTGCGCTCGCCGCGGCGTCACGCGGCGGAGGCAAGGACCTTCACGCCTCGCGGACTTGAGCGGAGGATGGAGGAGAAACCCGCCCTCTCCTTCCGGCTGCAGCGGCGCCTCGCCCGGCTTTGGGAGAGCGGCAATCTCGGTTGGTCACTCGGCGCTCTCGTCGTTTCGCTGATCGCGATCGCGCCTCTTATCGCGATTGCCACGCTCGCCGCGCAATCGAGCGGCGATGCCTGGCCGCATCTGATCGCCAACGTGCTGCCGGGCGCGCTTCAGACCACGCTGCTGCTAATGCTTGGGGTCGGCACGCTGACGCTTGTGATCGGCACCGGCACCGCGTGGCTCGTGACCATGTATCGCTTTCCGGGAAGCCGGGTCCTTGCCTGGCTGTTGCTGCTGCCTCTGGCGATGCCGACCTATATCATCGCCTTCTGCTTTCTCGAGCTGTTCGACTATTCCGGCCTGCTGCAGACCACGCTTCGCAGCGTCTTCGGCTGGACCAGCGCCAAGGATTACTGGTTCCCCGACATTCGTAGCTTAAGCGGCGCCATCTTCTTCATTAGCGCCGTGCTCTACCCTTATGTCTTTGTCACGGCGCGGGCGAGCTTCCTCGGCCAGTCGGTCTGCGTGCTCGAAGTCGCCCGCACGCTCGGCCGAAGTGCCACGGCGACATTTTGGGAAGTTGCGCTGCCGCTGGCGCGGCCTGCTCTCGCCGCCGGCGTTGCGCTTGCGCTTATGGAGACGCTGAACGATATCGGCGCGGTCTCATTTTTCGGCGTGCGGACGCTAACCGTCGCCATCTACGACACTTGGCTCGATCGCAACAGTCTGGCCGGCGCGGCGCAGATCGCCGGCGTGATGTTGATCTTTGTTTTCGCGCTGCTCCTGATCGAGCGCGCCTCTCGCGCCAAACAGCGCTTCCATCACACCACCGGCAAGTATCGCCGGCTTCCGGAAGAAGAGCTTCGCGGCTTTCGCGGTGCGCTTGCCAGTTTGGGCTGCGCGCTGCCGGTGCTGATCGGGTTTGTGCTTCCGGCAGGCGTCCTCGTTCACAACGCGATCGCGCATCTGGCGTCGGGGCTAACTGCGGATTTCTGGGAGGCCGCCTGGCACAGCCTGATGCTCGCAACGATTGCCGCGGTCGTTGCCGTCGGCTTCGCCTGCATCCTCGGTTATGCGGGCCGGCAGACCAAGTCCAAGCTGATCCATGGGCTTAGCGCGCTCTCGAGCATCAGCTACGCGGTGCCAGGCACGGTGCTCGCGATCGGTATTCTTATTCCGCTCGCAGGCTTGGATAATTGGGTCGATGGCGTGATGCGCTCGTTGTTCGGTATCTCGACAGGCTTGGCGCTGTCCGGGACCGCAACGATTATCGTGCTCGCATATGCGATCCGCTTTCTCGCCGCCTCGCTCGGAGCCGTCGAGGCTGGTCTTGGCAAGGTCTCGCGCAATATCGACGCCGCGGCGCGCACGCTTGGCGCAACCGTGAGTGGGGCGCTATGGACCGTGCACCTGCCGCTGCTGCGTCCGGCGCTCGGCGCGGCTGCACTCCTGGTGTTCGTTGACTCGATGAAGGAGTTGCCGGCGACGCTTCTACTCAGGCCCTTCAACTTCGACACGCTCGCGACGCAAGTGTTCACCTTGGCCTCGCTCTATCGCTACGAGGAAGCCGGCCTCTCGGCATTGACTATCGTGGTCACAAGTCTTGCGCCGCTCCTCATGCTCCATGGTCTCATTGTCGCAGGTAGACCCGGCGCGTCGCCGGCGCGAGAAGTGCCGGATAGAACGCCAGTTTTTGCCATCCTTCGCTCTTGATAAGTCGGGAAAATTTGGAGCTGCGGGCTCGCTATCTTGGCGTATTCGGGCTAAAACACACTGGGTTCGCGACGGGGTCGCGGAAAGCACCATACATCGTGGCGCAAAACGGGTGGGTCGGTCGGTATGAAGCCTCGCCAATTAGCGTGGAAATGGCTTCTCTTCGGCCTCCTCGCGACGATCATCGCAGGCGCGCTCTCTTATCACATGCTTCCGGATTCATCGCGGGTCGCCGATCGCGTCGCGGCCGAACTCTCGGCATGGACTGGAGGTAAGGCAAGTTTCAGCGGCCCGGTCCGAGTGCGATATTTTCCCGACGTGTCCATCCGCGGCAAGTTTGAGCTGAGCGGCGGAACGCGGCTTCCCTTCGTGAAATCGATCATCACCAAAGAAGCGAAAGTTTCGCTTAGCCTGATCGATCTGTTGCGCGGACGGGTGAGCATCGATGCGTTGCGGCTGGTGCGGCCAAGAATCGTGCTGACGCAGACCGATAAGAACGAGCTGACGCAACCGCAGGATCCACGCAATCTTGCCGACGCCCTGTTTGCGCATGGCTCGGTTCGCGTCATTCATGTCCGCGATGGAACGCTGGTGTTTCGCACTGACAGCGGACTCGAAGTCGTCAACGATATCGATGCACATCTCGATGGCAGCGACGGCCAAGGTAGCGTGTCGAGTTTCGGGTCTTTCGTGCTGAGGAACGAGACCGTACGCTTCGCGCTCGATAGCACCGCGCTGACCAAGGACGCAGAAACCTCGACGCTTCCGCTCACGCTAACCCTGACCTCGGCGCCGATGAAAACCAAGATCGTCGGCAAGGCGATCTTCGGCGAGACAGCCACGTTGAGCGGCGACATGCGGGCCGAGATCGACAATGTGCGCCGTTTCGCGGTGTGGGCAGGAATCGATGTTCCGAACGGCTCCAACCTCAACGACTTTACTGCCTCGGGGAGTTTCCGTATTGCCGGGCCGACGCTGACATTCGACGACGGCAATTTCACCCTCGATGGCAACAGCGCCGTCGGATTGCTTGCCATCACCAAAGGGGCAACACCGCGTATCGAAGCGACGCTTGCCTTCGACCGCTTGGCGCTTGGCCCCTATATCGAGCCCGCAATCGCGGAGGGTCAGCCGATCGGCCGGCTGTTGTTTGACCGGGCGCTGCTTCGGCATTTCGATGCCGATTTGCGTCTCTCGGCCGGCGCCATCGATGCCGGAAAGCTGAAGCTCGGGCATGGCGCGTTCACGATCACGGCCAAAGAGGATACGATCGTGAGCGAAGTCAGCGAGCTTGAACTCTGCGGGGGAACTGCCTCAGGGCGCCTCAGCACCGACGATTCACAGGTGCCCAAACGGCTTAGCCTTACGGCCAGTGTGGCCGATGTAGCGATCGATTCCTGCCTCGCTCAATTGGGACTCGACGTGCCACTGCAAGGAATCGCTGGCGCGAGACTAGAACTCGCGAGCGAAGGCCATGACGCCGTCGAAGTCCTACACGGTCTCACCGGCGGTCTTAAAGTGAAGGCGCGGAGCGGCACGGTTCCGATTGATCTCAGTCGGCTTGTGACGGCGCCGGCGCCGCTGGAGGCCGATAGCTGGAGCCGCGATAAGGCAACGGCGTTCGATACGTTGAATGCCGATTGCCGGGTCGCAGCCGGTCATATCTGGTGCCAGATGTTCAACATGCAAACGCCAAACGGCGTGGTGTCGGGCTCCGGCGACGTTGATCTGCCCCGGCAGGCACTTGATTGGAACTTGTCCGTCACCGGCCCGAAGACGTCCGCAAGGGCTCCCGCCATGACCGCGCCGGAGCCGCCGAAACTATCCATTCGCGGGCTCCTGACTCAGCCTTCGATCAGACGGGCGGGTCAGCAAGCGCTGGGCGAGGGTACGGTTGGCACCATAGCGCCCATCGTCTCGCCGCGCTGACGGCACCGGACCCGGCAATGACATTATCGACTCACCTTCGAACCCGGACCAGGGAAATTTCGCTCGGCGGCGCTGCACTCTGCATACTAGGTTTGACCGCAGCGGCTCATGCCGAAGATACCGCGAACTTGACGATCGCAACGTGGGGCGGCGCCTATGGTCAATCGCAGCAAGCCGCCTATTTCCAACCCTTCACGGAGTCTACTGGCACCAAGATCACGACAGTGACTTATGACGGCAGCTTCGATGCGATCAAGACGAAGCTCGGCGAAAGTCCTGCGCCAGACGTCGTCGATCTGTCGTCCGGAAGCTTGGACCGGCTCTGCCGCGACGGATTGCTTGAGGCTGTGGACCCCGCCACGCTCGGAACGAGTGAGGGTGACGCTGCGGACGATTTCCTCGCCGGCGGCCTCCCCTCGTGTGGCGTTGCGAGCATGGCCTGGGCCATGGCACTCGTCATCGACCGGCAGGCTTTTCCCAAGTCCCAGCCCACCACGATTGCGGACCTGCTCAATCTTAAAGTCTTTCCCGGCAAGCGCGCGCTGCCAAACGGACCCCGCTACACGCTCGAGCTCGCGCTGCTCGCCGACGGCGTCGCGCCGGACCAGGTGTATGCGGAGCTCGGAACACCAGCCGGCGCGGATCGCGCTTTCGCCGCGCTCGACAAGATCAAACCAGAGATCGTTTGGTGGAATAAGGCAACGGAACCGCTCGCTTTGCTCGCTTCCAAGAAGGCTTCGATCGCCGCCGGCTATAGTGGCAGGATTTTCCGCGCACTAGCCGGCGGTCGCGAGAGCATGGATCTCATTTGGGACGGGCAGATCTACGATCTCGACATCTGGGCCGTACCGAAATCCGCAGCCAACAAAGACTCGGCAAAACGCTTCATCGCCTTTGCCGCACAGCCTGAGCGCCTCGCCGCGCAAGCGCGCCTGATTGCCTACGGGCCGATGCGGAAATCGGCGATCCCGCTTGTCGGCAAGCAGCCGGAGATCGGCGTTGAGATGATGCGATTTCTGCCGACGGCGCCGGAAAACTTTAAGAATGCTCTTAAATTCGACGAGGCCTGGTGGAACGAGCATAGCGCGGATCTCGCCGCGCGCTTCGAGACTTGGCGCGAGTTGGCGGCGACTGCGCAAGGTGCAGCACCTGGGTCTAAGCCGTCGCAGCCGCAATAATTCGACGCAGAATTCACGCCGCTGCCGACAAGCAACAGCCCACAAAAAAGTGGTGAGAGTTGCGCAACTCTCGTTTGATCGGCTGTCGCCTTCATGTCATGATTTTGTTTCGAGAGAGGCACCGGGGATTCGCTCCGAGG
>JANWJA010000123.1 GCA_025449615.1 Methyloceanibacter sp. | reverse complement strand
TAAAGCTTCTTCGCCTCGTCCTCCGACACGCCGCCGCGCACCGCCTTTTCGTAATAGGCATCACGCAAGGCCCGGCGCCGATGATAAGTGAGCCGCGCCGCGAAATCGGGCGCCTTGTCGAGCGAGTCCTTCTCAGCCGCCGCCGCCATCAACTGGTTCTCGATGACGAACTGCAACAAGAGGCGCCTCCGATCCGCTTCGGGATAGTTCGCGAGCTGCGAGCCCACTTCGGAAGCGGCAAAGTCGAGATCGGATTGCTTGATCTCGGAGCCGTCGACTTTGGCGACGACGGCATCCTCGGCCACGGCCGGGAGTGAAGCGAAGGCGACTGATGCTGCAAACAGCAGCACGGCTGACCAGGTTTTCACGAGAATTGTTCCTTATCTTTTGCCCGCGCCGCATCTCGCGGCGAGCTTAGGGTTCCTTGCGCTTCCCTCGGCGGCCTTCATAGCCTTGCGTCCAGGCCCTGCCAAGGCCCGAGCCCCTCGTAGCATAACTCGCTTAGCCTTGACCTCGATCCATTATTTCGATATGTCCAGACATATGGAACTAGAAACTGCAACCGATGCCCTGAGCGCTTTGGCGCAAGAGAGCAGGCTGAAAGTCTTTCGGCTCTTGGTACGCGCCGGTGCAAACGGCATGGCCGCTGGCGACATCGCCCGGACCCTTGGCATCCCGCACAACACGCTGTCCTCGCACCTCGCCATTCTCGCCCGCTCGAAGCTCGTCACGTCGCGCAAACAAGCTCGCTCCATTATCTATGCCGTCGATCTTGAGGGCACGCGCGCGTTGCTTTCGTTCCTCGTCGAGGATTGTTGCGGCGGCAAGCCCGAGGCTTGCGCGCCGCTGATCGATCACGCGCTCGCAGAATGTTGCGGCGCGGATTGCTGCAGCACTTGAGGTTGAGCCATGCAAATTGTGCACAATCAGCGGCCGCTGAATGTCCTGTTTCTCTGCACTGGCAATTCGGCCCGCTCCATCATTGCGGAATCGGTGCTGAACCGCTTAGGTGCGGGCAAGTTCAAGGCCTATAGCGCCGGCAGTAAGCCGCAGGGCCATGTTCACCCTTATGCGCTCGATCTCCTGCGTAAGACGCATTACGACACCTCAAGCCTGCGATCGAAATCCTGGGAGGAGTTCGCCAAGCAAGGCGCGCCCGACCTCGATTTCGTCTTTACCGTCTGCGACAACGCGGCGAACGAGGTCTGCCCCGTTTGGCCGGGACAGCCAATGACCGCCCATTGGGGTCTGCCCGACCCCGCCGCGGCGATGGGCAACGAGGCGGAGCAAATTCTCGCCTTCGCCGACACCGTGCGCATGTTGAACCACCGCATCGGCATCTTCGTCAGCCTGCCTTTCGACAAGCTCAGCAAACTGTCGCTCAAGGCAAGGCTCGACGAGATCGGCGAGCCCGAACACGAACGGCCCAAAGCCTCCGCCTAGGGGGAAGGCCCACCCCGTCGCGTTGACAAGGCTAAGGCCGCCTCTTATGTCTCACCAACGCTCGCTTCCTTGGCGTTTTTTCGACACTTTCGGCGCGTTTCGTGCCGTCCGCGCGGGGCACGCCCAGGGCTAGCGTCTGCCACAGTTGAGACCTGACCGAAGTCCTTAATTCCATGCCGATAGAAGTCAAAGCCCGCAACCTGCACGCGGCTCACGCGAAATTGAGAGGCTCGAACTAATGCTTTCCCTCGGCGCGATTGCCGGCAAGATCTTCGGGACTTCGAACGAGCGCAAGCTCAAGAAATACCCATCCATCGTCGCCCAGATCAATGCTCTCGAGCCTGACGTCGAGAAGCTCTCCGACGAGGCTTTGCGCGCCCGCACCGAGGCATTCAAGAAGCGCGTCCAGGACGGCACGCCGCTCGAAGATCTCATTCCCGAAGCCTTCGCCACCGTTCGCGAAGCCGCCAAGCGCACGCTCGGCCAGCGCCATTTCGACGTGCAGCTGATCGGCGGCATGGTGCTGCATGAAGGCCGCATCGCCGAGATGAAGACCGGCGAAGGCAAGACTCTCGTGGCCACGCTTCCGGTTTATCTCAACGCGCTCGCCAGCCGGGGCGTCCACGTCGTCACCGTCAACGACTATCTCGCCAAGCGCGACGCCGCCTGGATGGGCGCCATCTACAAATTCCTCGGGCTCTCCGTCGGCGTCATCGTGCACGATTTGAACGACCCGCAGCGCCGCGAGCAATATGCTTGCGACGTCACCTACGGCACCAACAACGAGTTCGGCTTCGACTATCTCCGCGACAACATGAAATATGCCGAGTCCGAGATGGTGCAGCGCGGCCACAACTACGCCATCGTCGACGAAGTGGACTCGATCTTGATCGACGAGGCGAGGACCCCGCTGATCATCTCAGGTCCGCTCGACGACCGCTCCGAGCTCTATAACACCATCAACACCTTCATCCCGAAACTGGAGAAGGCGGATTACGACCTCGACGAGAAGACCCGCGTCGTCACGCTGACCGAGGCCGGCAATGAGCGCCTCGAACGGCTCTTGACCGAAGCCGGCATGCTGAAGGGGGAGTCGCTTTACGACGTCGAGAACGTCACCGTCGTTCACCACGCCCAGCAGGCGCTGCGCGCCCACACACTGTTCCAGCGCGACCGCGACTACATCGTCAAGGACGACGAGGTCATCATTATCGACGAGTTCACCGGCCGCATGATGCAAGGCCGCCGCTATTCGGAGGGCTTGCATCAGGCGCTGGAGGCCAAAGAGCACGTGACGGTGCAGCCCGAGAACCAGACCCTCGCCTCGATCACCTTCCAGAATTATTTCCGCCTCTACGAGAAGCTCGCAGGCATGACCGGCACCGCGCTCACCGAAGCCGACGAATTTCTCGACATTTACGGCCTCGACGTGGTCGAGGTGCCGACCAATATGGACATGATCCGCGACGACGAGCACGACGAGGTCTATCGCACCGCGAATGAGAAATATAAGGCGATCAGCACGCTGATCGAGGATGCGCGGCAACGCGGCCAGCCGACCCTCGTCGGCACCACCTCGATCGAGAAGTCCGAGATCCTGTCCGAGCTGTTGAAGAAGGATAAAGTCCCGCACCAAGTGCTGAACGCCCGCTACCACGAGCAAGAGGCCCATATCATTGCCCAGGCCGGCGTTCCCGGCTCGGTGACCATCGCCACCAACATGGCCGGCCGCGGCACCGATATTCAGCTCGGTGGCAACCCCGACATGCTGCTCGAAGATTGGCTCGCTGCCGAGCGCGAGGGTACCGAGCCAGACGAAGCGGCCATCGCCAGGAAGCGCGACGTCATCAAATCTGAAGTCGCCGAGAAGAAGCGAAGGGCGCTCGAGGCCGGCGGCCTCTACGTCATCGGCACCGAGCGGCATGAGAGCCGCCGCATCGACAACCAGCTCCGCGGCCGCTCCGGCCGTCAAGGCGACCCAGGCCGCTCGCGCTTCTTCCTCTCGCTCGAGGACGACCTCATGCGCATCTTCGGTTCCGAGCGCATGGACACCATGCTGAAGGCGCTCGGGCTGAAAGAGGACGAGGCCATCGTCCATCCCTGGATCAACAAGGCGCTGGAGAAGGCACAAGCCAAGGTCGAGGCGCGGAACTTCGACATCCGCAAGAACCTGCTCAAATACGACAACGTGATTAACGATCAGCGCAAAGCCATCTTCGAGCAGCGCCGCGAGCTGATGTCTGACGCCGATCTCGGCGAGACCATTGCCGATATGCGCCGCCAAGTGGTCGACGATCTGGTCGACGCCAACGTGCCCGAGAAATCGTTTCCCGAGCAATGGCACGTCGCGGATTTACGCGAGCAGATGCAAGGCGTCTTCGATGTCGATCTGCCGATTGCCGATTGGGCCAAGGAAGAAGGCATCGACGAAATCGTGCTGCATGAGCGCCTGATTCAGGCTGCCGACGAGAGGGCGGCGAAGAAGGCCGTCGATATCGGGCCGAACGTCATGCGCCAGATCGAGAAGGCGGTGCTGTTGCAGACCCTCGACCATCTTTGGCGCGAGCATCTGGTGACGCTGGAACACCTCCGCCAAGTGATCGGCTTGCGCGGCTATGGCCAGCGCGATCCGCTCAACGAATATAAGAACGAAGCCTTCACGCTGTTCGAGCACATGCTGTCGAAATTGCGCGAGGCTGTGACCGGGCAGCTCATGCATGTGCAGCTTGCGCCGCAAGGTGAAGCTCCCCCGCTCGACGCCGAGGAGCTTCCCCCGATGGAAGCGCAACATCTCGATCCGCTCACGGGCGAGAATGAATTTGCGTTGGAGATGGCGGGCGCCGGTCCCGGCAATGGCGGCGGCGCCACCGCACGGGCGCCACGCGCGAGAGCCAAGGTCGCCGCGGCGCCGAAGTCGAACCCGAACGATCCTTCAAGTTGGGGAAAAGTGCAGCGGAACTCGCTCTGCCCGTGCGGCTCCGGCAAGAAATACAAGCACTGCCACGGCGCGTTGGGTTAGCGCTCACTCGCCCGCGAGCTTAGGCGGGCACTTCACCTCGATCGGTCTTACCTCCGCATTAGCAGTTCCCGGCTCGAAGGCGTAAACGCCGTCGCACACACTGACGACCGGCGGGATGCGCGTGCTCTCGAACAGGTCGTAGCCTTTCTTCAAGCTCGCCCAGAAATCGGCGAAGCGATCTTTGCTCCGCGCTGCGAGATTGGCCTCCGTCAGGCGGAACGGAAACACTTGCACGGCGAAACGCGGCTGGCCTTTGTCAAACGCCGCCGTCACCAGCCGCCACACCTCATCGACACCCGCATTGGTGATGGCGAAGCAGCCGATCGAGAGGCAGCCGCCATGCACCATGATCAGCGAGCCGGTGCGCTCATGCGCGCGGTCGAACGCGTTGGGATAGCCGAGATTAAAGGAGCGGTGCCAGCGGCTGTTCGGATTGAGCTGGTCCTCGGCCACTGTGTAGAAGCCTTCCGGCGCTTGATTGTCGCCTTCGCGGAGTTTCGGACCGAGCCGCCCGGAGAAGCGGCAGATCGGATAGGTCGCGAACTTGATGTAAGCACCGTCCTTTTCCATCCAAAGCTCAAGCTCCGACTCAAACTTGAAGATGCGCACCAGCACCGGATCGCCGAGCTTCACGCCCTTGTCGGCAAGCCGCGCATCGAGCCTGTCGTAATCCGGCGTGCCTGGCAGCGTCAGCCCGAGCCAATACATCAGGCCATAAGCGTGCCGCGTGGCATTGACCCGCGCCCGGTCGAGGAATTGCTGGTCGCCGCGATAGAAATAGAACAGCCCTGCGCCAACGATCGCTAGCAGCAGGATCAGATTGAAGAGAAAGCGCAACATGCGTCCATCATGCCACAAACTGCGGCGATCCCGTGTCGGCCATTCAGGAGGTGGAAAGTCGCTATTTCTTCGGCGCCGGTGACATCGGCAGCGTCGGCGTTGCCGGCCCGAGTGTGAAGGCCTGATAGACGGGCTTCGCCGGACCGAAGGTAAGACCGAGAACACTGCCCAGCGGCTTGGTCGGCGGAATTTCAGCTTTGGCCTGCTGCTGCTTGGACTCTTTCGGCGCCGCGATCACCGGCAGGCGCTGGTAGGAGGGGCACGCGCTATTCGGATCGGGTGTCGCCGAGAAGGACGCATTGATCACATAGCGATGATCGCAGACATCGACCTTCACCGGCAGATGCGTCACCTCGAAATAATCGTAGCCTTCTTTGATATTCTGCCAGAAGCCATACCACTTGTCGTCTTTGTGCTGCGCCATGTTGGGGGCAGTCATGCGGAACGGATAGGCTTGGAGCTGAAACTCAGTTTGCCCGCCACCAAGCGCCTCGCGTGCGAGAATGTAGATCTCCTCGACCACGGCATCGGTCATGGCGAAACAGCCCGCCGATTTGCAATCGCCATGCACCATGATGTCGCCGCCGGAGCGGCCGAGCGAGCGATCATAGGCGTTGGGGAATCCGACATTGAAGGCGAGGTGATATTTGCTCTTCGGATTCATCTGGCCTTCGTCGACGAGATAGAATCCTTCCGGTGTCTGCCTATCGCCTTTGTCTACCTTCGGCCCAAGTTTGCCGGACCAGTCGCAGATCGGATAGGTCTTGAAGTGATAGAAGCGGCCGTCGTCCTTCTGCTTCCAGACTTCGAGCTCGGACTCTGCCTTGAAAATCCGGACAAGGATCGGAGACTCTTCCGTCATCCCCTTCTCGGCGAGCATCGCGCGTGTCTTCGCCGAGAGCGGCTTCAGATAGGTTGGCGTAAATTGGCCGCACGCTGCCAGCGTGAAGACTGAAGCCGTCACGGCAGCCGCTATCGCGGCCTTTAGCCAACCTGTTCGATGCATACGCGAGTGCCCCTCAAGCATCCCGGTCAAGATCGAGCCTATGAGGTTAAAGCCAAGTTAGCGGCCCCAAACGGCATCCGCTCAGACCTTCGGCAGTTCCCCCAATAGCTCGGTTATTATACCAAGTCCGGCCCGTCAATTGGACTCAAAATTTGGCGCTTTTTCAGGCAGGAAGCCTATGTCCCCCGGCCCATAGCAAGGAATTTCTCGCGCCGCGCCTTGCGAATCTCTTGTGGAGAAAGTGCTTCGAACTCGGCCAAAGCCCTGGCGATGACCTCTCCTGCCGCCTTCACCACCTCGGCACCGTCCCGATGTGCCCCCCCGACAGGCTCTGGGATGATTCCGTCGATTATGCCCAGTTTGAGCAAATCCTGGGCCGTGATTTTCATATTGGTGGCCGCATCGACCGCCCGCGCCGAATCGCGCCACAGAATCGAGGCGGCGGCTTCCGGCGAGGCGACGGTATAGATGGCGTGTTGCAGCATATAGATCCGGTTCGCGGTGGCGATGGCAACGGCGCCGCCCGAGCCTCCCTCCCCGATGATGACCGCGACGATGGGAACGCCGAGGCCCATGCAGCAATCAGTCGACCGCGCGATGGCCTCGGCCTGCCCTCGCTCCTCGGCGCCAATGCCGGGATAGGCGCCGGCCGTATCGATCAGGCTCACCACCGGCAGCCCGAAGCGGTCGGCGAGCTCCATCAGCCGCACCGCCTTGCGATAGCCCTCCGGCCTCGCCATGCCGAAATTGTGCTTGATGCGGCCTTCCGTGTCCGAGCCCTTTTCGTGGCCGATCACCAGCACCGGCCGGCCCCGGAAATTGCCGATGCCGCCGACAATGGCCTGGTCCTCGCCGAAGGCTCGGTCGCCGGCGAGCGGCGTGAAATCCTCGACCATGCCGTCGATGTAATGCCGGAAATGCGGCCGCTCGGGATGCCGGGCGACTTGCGTCTTCTGCCACGGCGTCAGCTCGGCATAGGTCTCTTCCAACGCCTCCTTGGCCTTGGCCTCGAGCCGGCTCAGCTCATCCTCAATGTGCACCGAGCGTTGCTCGGTCGAAAGCGCCTTGAGCTCGGCAACCTTGCTCTCAAGCTCGGCAATCGGTTTCTCGAAATCGAGATAGGTGCGCATCTCGTCCTTAAGGGGCCCGGAGGACCGTTATCGGCCATTTTCCGCGGAAAGCGCGGCTGAGGTTCAGTGTTAAGTGGCCTTAGGTGAAAAACCTGTCAACCGGCATACCGCCCTGACCCAAGCCAAAAACCCTAGCGCCGTTTGGTTAAATGTGCCTGTGCAAGCGGGTGGTGCTCCTCGACCAGGCGCCGGAGCCGCTCCTCGATGACATGGGTATAGATCTGGGTGGTGGAGATATCGGCGTGGCCAAGCAGTTGCTGCACGGTCCGCAAATCGGCGCCCCGCTCCAATAAATGGCTGGCAAAGGCATGGCGGAGCACATGCGGCGACACCCGGTCCGGATCCACCCCAGCGGCGATGGCAAGCGCCTTCAACTCCTGGCCGAAGCGCTGCCGGGTGAGTGGCTCGACCCCGCCGGGCGAAGGAAACAACCAAGGCGAGTGCGCCCTGCCCGCATCGCTCTCAATCGCCGCAAGCTGCGCCGCTATGGCCTCCCGCGCCGCATCGGTCAGCGGCACCAGCCGCTCGCGACCACCTTTGCCCTTGATGGTGATGACCTGGTCGTCGCCGACCAGCGCATCGCGCGGCAAAGTGATCAGCTCGGAGACGCGCAAGCCCGTGGCGTAGAGCGTTTCGAGCAACGCATAAAGCCTGAGCGCCCGGAGCTTGGCGCCCCCCTCTTTTGCGGCGGCGACTTGGTCGGATGCCGTCTCGAGCAGCTTCTCGACGTCAGCCAGCGACAGTATCATCGGCAGCGGCCGCCCCAATTTCGGGCTGTCGATCGCCGAGCACGGATCGTCGTCCCTAATACCTTCGGCAAGCAGGAAGCGGAAGAACTGGCGAATGGCCGAGAGCTTCCGCGCCCGCGATGTCGGTGCCAATCCTTTCTTGCTCAAGACGGCAAGGAAGGCGCGGATTTGATCGCTGGTTGCGGTCTTGGCAGTCGCGCCCCGCGCGGCGAGAAAGGCGAGGAACGCGGCGAGGTCGCGCGTATAGGCTTCGATCGTGTGCGCGGCAGCACCCCGCTCGGCAATCAGCATGTCGAGAAATAGCGCGAGCTCGGAATCGGTCGCGCTCTTCTTCGCCATCGCCTTAGGCCTTCTTCTTCTGCGGCATGTGCGCGTAGAGCGCCTCGAAGCCGATGCGACGCGCCTCTGCATCGAGACCGACGCGCTTCAGCGCGCGAACCGCATCGCCAAGCGCAAGGAGATTAGCATCCGCCGGTCCCTTCGGCCCGAGCGCCGCAGCTACAAGCAGCACGGTGCGACCCACGTCGCCATGATCGGAAGTGTCTTTCAACTGGCTGAGGACCCCGGTCTCCGGCAGATAGCCGTCATTCGGCTGTGGCATCTTGCTTGCCTCGTCCCATAGCGGAATCGGCACGTCGTAGTCGAGCGCATCGAGCACCGCGAGGAGGCGATGCAGGAACGGAGCCGGCAATCCACCAATTGCGGCGATTTCGACGCCCTCGGAGAGCGCGGTCTCGGTGCGAGGGTCGGATGGATCGGCCGCAGCCAGCACAAGCTGCCAAATTTTGAGCTTGTCGCCGCCAGCCTCCACCCAGGCCCAAGCGGCTTGCGTATCCCCGGCGAGAATCGCCGCGCGCAAGGCCGTCTCGGCATATCCTGATGCTTGCGGGTCCGCCGCCAAATTGGCTCGCGCCGGCTGCAGCGCCTCGCCGAGAGCAGTCTCGATCCCGGCGTCGCGCCCGCTCGCCAACAGCGCGTCGATCGATTCGGCCTTGATCTTCGCCGATGGCGCTGCTTCGAGCGCGGCAAAAAGTTTGGCGCGTAGCTCGGGTGGCGAACCGGCCTTGGTGATCTTCGCGGCGGCATCGCGATAAGCCTTCGCCAGCGCAGCACCATCAATCACATTGAGCGACGCGGCGCGCTCGGCCGCCGCAAGCCGCAGAGCCGCAGGTGCTGCTTCATCATGCGCGATGAGGAACAGTAGCGCCGGCGATGCCTTCACCGCGAGACTTGCCGGAAGCGATTTCGGATCGAGCTTGAGAAACAGATAATCGAACGTTTCGACGGGGTTCGGCGGAGGAATCGGCTTCGATGCCGTTTTACCGAGTCGTTCGATCGCCGCGAAGGGAACCGGCGCCTGCACGCCGCGATCTCTGGCAAGCTGTAGCGCGAGGTTAGCCCCGGGCTGATCGCCCTTCACTGCCGCGCAATAGGCCGGGATGAGAAAAGCGGCTCGCGTCGGCTTGGCATTGGCGGCCACACTTTGCGGCGGTGGATCGATGGCGACAGCGCAAGCCTCTTCATCACGCCCCGCTTCGAGCAGCGCCATGGCATAGAGCGCAGCAGCACCCGGTTCGCCCGCTTGCATGGCGCCGGCGAGCAACGCGATCTCCTGGTCGATACGGCCAGCCTTCGCGAGCGCGTTGAGCCTGACGCCAAGCTCGGTGCCGTTGCTGGCACCCAGCGCCAGCGCCCGCGCAATGAGAGTTGCGAGCGCGGGCGACGGCGATGGCAATGACACGCCACTCAACAGCTTCTCCAGCGCGGGCG
>JANWJA010000122.1 GCA_025449615.1 Methyloceanibacter sp. | reverse complement strand
GGCTGGTCTCATGTCCTATGGGCCAAACTACCTGGACCTGAACCGGCGCGCCGCCGACTATGTAGACAGGATTCTGCGCGGGGCCAAACCGGCCGATCTTCCCGTCGAACAGCCCACCAAATTCGAGAAGGTGATCACTCTCAAGACCGCGAAGGGACTTGGCCTTGACATCCCGCCGACACTGCTCGCCCGCGCCGACGAGGTGATCGAATAAAAGTGCTTTTTGCTGCACTGCATGAGTCTGCTTCTGGCGCTTTTGAGACGTCCACTGATGTCCGTTAGACGGTCAGTTTCGGAGGTAATCCAGACATTGAGCCGACATCGCCCGAGGGCCGATTATGACCCCGAGCCGACATCACGAGTGCGTAAAGCGGAAGTGCCAGGAACATGGCCCATCGGCTTGCAACAGTCCTCTTGCCCTGTGGAGCACGCGCCCCTCAGTCCCCAGCCATGAGAACATGAGCCAGCACGGGATGCTCGATGCCCTTGAGTGCGAGCGAGCGCGTCGGCTTAGTGATTAGACTTGGCGCCAGCGCCGCGCTCTCTGATGAGACAAGAATCTCGCCAGCCGCCGCCTGGGATTCAAGCCTGGCAGCCATATTGACGGTGCCTCCAATCGCGGTGAAATCGCTGCGGACGGTCGAGAATTCGCCTATCTCAACCTGACCGCTGTGGATGCCGACGCCAATACCGACCTTATCCGACGTCACACCAAAACGCGCGGCCAAGGCAGCGAGCGCCGCTTTGCAGTGTCTCTGAATGTCGAGAGCCGCCGTGATCGCCATCTCAGCATGTTGCTCGATCTTAATCGGAAAGTTGAAGATTGCCATCAGGCCATCGCCCATTTGCTTGTTAACGATGCCATTCTGCGCCCAGATGGCTTGAGCGCATTGGCCTTGAAATACGCTGACGATTTCACTCATCTCGACAGGGTCCATCCGCTCGGACAAGCGGGTATAGCCGCGGATATCGGCGAACAGGATGGTAACGATAGCGGTGACGTGCTGTTGCTTCTGGACGCGGCGGAAGGCACGTTCGCATATTGTGCAAATATTCGGGTTCATTTTGCTTTGCGTGATGCCGAAAATTCGGAACGGCACCGCGAGTGGACCGCGGATCGGGATTGGCACTCCCATCTGATCCCAGCAGCCTCGGCAGACAAGAGCATGGTCAGAAGCGGTCCTATGCATTTGACGACGATTTCCCCCAATGACGCATCTCACTCTAGCCCAAGAGTAGCGACTGGTACACGGAGCACCCTTGTTAGAGGCATGTCCGAAAATGGCACAAATGCGAAGTCTAGCGATGTCCGATTTGTCGCCGCTCATGGGGCATAAGCGGACCTAACGTGGACGTGAACAGACCTGCTGGTCGTCGGTGAGGAGAGAAACTTCGCGCGGCAGGCCGCCTGCTTTACTGACAGCATTGTGGCTGGCCTCGGTCCCTAGCGGAAGCCCATTGGAAGGGAGTGTGGCGAGCTTGCTCATATCGGGAAGTGGGCGGGATGTGGCCTCGTGCTGGCTCAATACCTGCTCCAGCGCATGGGCGATTTGCAGCACGCGGGCGTCACTTCCGTTGGGACCGATCACCTGGATGCCGAACGGCAGCCCCATGTGATCGACGCCGCAGGGCAGCGTTGCAGCGCATGCCAGCGCCATGGTTGGTGCATAGACGAGAGCGAGCCAGCTCATGTAGGTCGACATTCGCTTTCCATTGATCTCCTCGACGCACAATTGCGAAAGCGGGAAAGGTGAGACGGACGCCGCCGGACAGATCAGCACGTCGACCTCCTTGAAGAACGCATGAAATCGTTCGCAGAACGCGATTTGCTCAGCCTGCGCTCGGTTGAGATCGTCCTGCGAGAATTGCAGACCTCGTTGGGTGTTATCGATCACGTGGCGGTCAAGGAGAGCGCGCGACCTTTGCAATCGCTCCCCGTGAGCGGCGACATAGTCGATCCCGCGCAGGATCTCGAAAACCTCGTGCACGTTGCGGAAGTCGGGAGCCCGCTCCTGTACCTCGCTGAATACGTGCCGAAAGAGCGCCACGCGCCTGGTAAATACTCCGGCGATGTTGTGTTCAACCGGTGCGCAGCCGAGATCAGTCGAAACGGCAACCCGCAGCTTGCTGAGATCGGCACCCCTCAGCTCGGCCGGAATACGCCGATGGCCGCAGGAGTTCTCGTCGCCGAGTTGGGCGCGCAGCAGAAGATAAGCATCCGCCACCGTGCGGGCCATTGGACCGGTGACTCGGAATAGACCGGGGTCTGCGGAATCCCTGGGTACGACGCCGGGTGAGGGCCTGAAACCAACCACGCCGCAAAATGCCGCGGGCGTTCGAATACTGCCGCCATAGTCCGTCCCCGTCGCCAATGGCACCTGGCCTAGCGCCAGGGCCACGGCGGAGCCGCCGGAAGATCCCCCGCACGTCTTCGCTACATCGAAAGGATTGCGAGTAGGTCCGTAGACGCGATTGACCGTGTTGCCGCCGGCGCCAAATTCGGGCGTATTGGTCTTTGCCAAAATCAACCCACCGGCGTTGCGGACGTTGGCGACGCTTAACTCGTCCCGCTCCGGAACATGGTCCTTGAAGAGCAGCGACCCGCTCGTCGTCTTGAGCCCTGCCGTTGCCTGGAGATCTTTCACGCCGATCGGTAGCCCTGCCAGTACCCCGATCTCCTCCCCCCGCATGAGAGCCTTCTCGATCGCCGCCGCGCGCTTATGTGCTGTATCCAAATCGATGGTGACGATCGCGTTCACAAATCTGTTGGTTGCTTCGATCCGGCGGGCGCAGCTTTGCAGCAACGCCGTTGGCGAAAGCGAGCGCCTGCCGATGAGCCGCCGCGCCTCGACAGCGGAAAGGTCGCAAGGCTCGGTCATGGAGCACTGTTCCACCAGTCTGGCCGCATGACATTACGACTCCGCCGGAGTGCTCTCTCGACAACTACCGAAGACGCAAGCTCGGCTGGGTGGCACGATCGTGTATTGGTCACGCTGGTGCGGACTTCATTCCGGTTTCAATTTCATGGCCTTGACGATCGGCCACCACATCTCAATTTGCGCCGCTTGGTATGTAGCAAGTGCCGCAGGGGTTTGCTGGTCGCGTGCTGGAACCTCTTGGCCTAAATCGGCGAGCCGACGTTGGACGGTCTGATTGGCCAACGCATCGACCACGGCCGCATTAAGCTTCGAGATGACCTCCTGCGGGGTGCCCTTGGGAGCCCACATGCCCGACCAAACAGAAATATAGAACCCCGGCAGACCTGCCTCGTCCACCGTGGGGATGTCCGGCGCGGAGGCGAGGCGCGCTCTGGCGGTGACTGCGTACGCCTTGATCTTGCCATCACGCATATGTGGCAACGAGTTCGGTGGCTGATCGAACATCAGATCGATATGTCCGCCAACCAGGTCCTGCATAGCCGGGGCCGCGCCGCGGTACTGCGCGAATTGAAATGCGGTGCCAGTCGATCGTTGGAAATAAGCCCCGCTTACATGTGCGGGACTGCCTATACCGGCCGATCCTTGTGTGGCTTTCCCTGGATTTGCTTTTAGCCACGCGATCAGCCCCTTCAAATCTTGCGCCGGTACGGACTTCTTCGCGACGATGAGTTGCGGATTGCTCGCCAGCAGGGCTATCGGTTCGAAATCCTTCACGATGTCGTAGTCGAGACTGTAGATCGCTCCATTAAGCACATGCGTCCCTAGGAAGCCGACGCAAAGCGTGTAGCCATCAGGCGTTGCCCGAGCCACGCGGCCTGCGCCAATCGTTCCGGCCGCGCCGGTGACATTCTCAACAATCACAGACTGAGCCAGAGACGCGCTCATCACCTCTGATACGATTCGTGCGATCGTGTCGGTTGGGCCGCCTGCGGGAAAAGGCACGATTATGGTGATCGGCCGCGATGGATAGACCTGCGCTGAGACCTCCGCGTTGTAGCCCGAGATGGCAGCGCAGGTGAGAGCTGTTACAAGCATTCTGCGTGTAAGCATGACATCGCTCCTCTGGCTCTCTCGACGCACCGGCTAACTCGATGCAGCCAGCGTATAGAATCCAGATCGAAGCCCGGTAATGATTTCCGTAGATGGCATCATATCGCCCAGGATATGGGGAGGCTTGTCATGGACGAGATCGGACGCATCGAACGGCGCATCGGCCTGCACGACTTACGTGTTCTGATGGCGGTGGTTAAGGCTGGCAGCATGGGGAAGGCTGCAAAACTCCTTGCGACCTCCCAATCCGCCATTTCAAGATCGATTGGAGAGTTCGAGCAGACGCTTGGCGTCCGGCTTCTCGACCGGAGCGCCAATGGAATCGAGCCGACATCCTACGGCCAGGCACTTGTGAGGCGTGGAACTGCGGTCTTCGACGAGATTCAGCAAGGCATCAAGGATATCCGGTCTATTTCCGATCCAACCGCTGGTGAGCTGACGATCGGTGCATCGATCGCGATAGCCGAGGGTTTCGTCTGCAGCATGATCACCAGTTTGTTTCGCCGGCATCCTCGTGTCAGCTTTCAAGTGCACGCGACAGATACCGCGACCGCTTACCAAGACTTACTCACTCGCAAGATTGATCTTGCGATCGTGCATCTTATTCATCCACCCAGCGAAGAGCTGATGAATGCAGAGGTGCTATTGCAAGACCCTCATGTCGTCGTTGCAGGCGCCCACAATCCCGTTACGCGCCGGCGCCGGATCAGCTTGCCGCAGTTAATGGAAGAGCCTTGGGTGTTGCCGTTGTCTGATCAGCCGTACGGCTCCGTGGTGCATGAGGCCTTTCGCGCGCACGGTCTGAAGGCGCCTCCGGCGGTGGTCGGTTCGACGTTGCCTTTGCGCACGGCCCTGCTCATGACCGGCCAGTTCTTATCCATGGTCCCTCGTATCGTCGTGGAGTTCCCTCCAAAGAATCGGTTGCTCAAGGTCTTGCCGATCGACTTGCCAGTAACCGCAAGGCCACTGGCTCTCGTCACATTGAAGAATCGAACGCTCAACCCGTTTGCCCAACTTTTCATTGACCACGTCCGCGCAGAGGCGAAGCTGCTGCGCAAGAGGTGATGCAGTGGACGTCTAAGGAAATACTGTTTTCGGCCTGACTTGATTGCGCTCGGTTCTGCAAGTCACCACTGCGAAAATTCAAGGGATCGGAACGCCGCCAAAGTCCCGGTTGGCTGGCACCTTTGCTCCGCCGCATTTGTCCGCAGTTGGCACTTCTGAGACCAACGGCAGCGCCGCGGGAAGGTCCGCTTGTGGTGCGGTGCCAAAAAGCTTGGGCTCAAGTCCGATTCCGGCAATCCATTCAGAGACAAGCCGCGCGTATTGGCGTGTCGTCATGCAGCGGCCCTTGTCGCGGCGGCTCGTGAACAGAAACTCGTTGGGCTTTTTACCCAACGCTCGCAGGTAGCCGTCGACGGCTTCGCGGGTTTGCTCGGTCAGCTCAAATTTTACAGGCCGTCCCGTCTTCCTCTGCCTGATCGTTGCACGATCAATCGCGTAGCCGTTAGGCGCAACGTCCTCAACCTTGAGGGCCACCACATCGCAGCCGCGTAGCTTGCTATCAATCGCCAGGTTGAACATGGCTAGGTCGCGGCT
>JANWJA010000121.1 GCA_025449615.1 Methyloceanibacter sp. | reverse complement strand
CGATCCGCGCGTGATATTGCCGAAGAGATCGAAGCCGTCGGTGGCGATTTGAACGCCGCGACCGGCGTCGATACCACCGCCTATTATGCGCGCGTGATGCGGAACGACATGCCGCTCGCGCTCGATATCTTGAGCGACATCATTCTCGAGCCGCGCTTCGAACCCGAAGAGCTTGAGCGCGAGCGCGACGTCATCCTGCAAGAGATTGCCTCGGCGCTGGATTCGCCGGAGGACACCGTGTTCGACCTGGCGCAGGACGCGGCCTATCCTGATCAGGCGGCCGGACGTCCGATTCTGGGAACCGTCGAAAGTGTCAGCTCGCTCGGCCGCGATCAGTTGGGAAATTTTCTCTCCACCCATTATCACGCGCCCAACATGGTGCTGGTTGCAGCCGGCGCCATCGATCATGTGGCGCTGATCGAGCAAGCCGAGCGCCGGCTCATGAAGCTCGATCCTGGCGCAAGCCCGCCGCCCCCGGCTTCGCGTTATCGTGGCGGCATCAGGCGCGGCGAGAAATCCTTCGAGCAGACTCACCTCGTGCTCGGCTTCGAGGGACCCGAATATGGCCACCCCGATTATTATACTGCCCGCATTTTCGCCGGCGTGCTGGGTGGCGGCATGTCTTCGCGCCTCTTTCAAGAAGTGCGCGAGCGGCGCGGGCTCTGCTATGCCATCAGCGCCTTTGCCACCAGCCTGTCCGATAGCGGCATGATCTCGATTTATGCAGCGACCGGTCCGGACCGGGCGCACGAGCTGATCTCGGTGCTTCGCGATGAGCTGGTCCGCGCCGCTAATGAGGGCTTCGGCGAGGACGAAATTGCCCGGGTGAGGGCGCAAGCCAAGATGGGGGTGCTGGCGGCGCTGGAAAGCTCCTCCGCTCGCGCCGAGCAACTCGGCCGCCAGATCCTGATCTATGGCCGTCCGGTGCCTGCCCATGAACTGATCGAAAAAGTGGAGTCCGTCTCGATTGCCGACCTGGAGTTGCTGGCGGCCAAGCTGCTCGCCTCTCCCGTTAGTCTCGCCACCGCAGGCCCAATTCTAAATGTTGCAAGATTCGACGCCGTGGCTGAGAAATTCGCGGTAGCCTCCAGCAAGGCGGCTTAAGGAGCCATTCGAAGCCATGGCGTTGTTGCGATCCGCGTCCTTGAGCGATCTCGGGCCCGTCATCCGCGCCGATCGGGTGATACTGCGCACGCCGCAAATGGCCGACTATCCCGCCTGGGCCGAGATTAGGGCCGCCAGCCGCGACTTCCTAACCCCCTGGGAGCCGCTTTGGGCCTCCGACGAGCTTTCCAGGGCCTCATTCCGCCGCCGGGTCCGCCACTACCAGCGCGACCTCCGCGAGGATGTCGGCTATGCCCTGTTCATCTTTGCCTTGAATTCTGGGGCCCTGGTCGGGGGGCTGACTCTCTGTAATGTTCGCCGCGGCGTGACCCAGGCCTGCACGCTGGGCTATTGGATCGGGCGGACCCATGCGCACCAAGGCTATATGACGGCGGCCGTCCGCGCTGTTATTCCTTTTGTCTTCGATTCGCTCGAGCTGCACCGGCTGGAAGCTTCATGCCTTCCGACCAACGCGGCCTCAATTAAGCTTCTCGAGCGAACGGGGTTTACCCGCGAGGGGATGGCGCGCCGTTATCTGAGGATCAACGGCGTCTGGCAGGATCATCTGCTTTACGCGCTCCTCGATAGCGACCCGCGCTGACGACGCTCGGGCAATGTTTCGGGAAAGCGAGGGGAGGGTGGCTTTGATTTGCGCCTCGGCGAGAGGTGAGAGAGAGCAAGGTCGCGTGCATCTTGCGCGTCAGCTTTTGCTCGCGCTCCTGTCGTTGCTTGCGCTGATCGGCGTCATGGGCTCCGGCGCGCGCGCCGTAGACGCCATCGTCGTCAAACCTGACCAGGACAAATACGATGTCACCTCGCTTGGTGAGCTCTACGAGGGCAGGGGCGATCGTCTGCAACTCGAAACCGCTCCCGGGCCTGACGGCTATGTCGGGCGCATGGCGGTGCAGGCCTCCGTGCCCGGCACCAATCCCGGCTGGCTTGTTTTCGCGCTGACTAACCCGACGGCCGAGCGCGTCGTTCGCTGGCTGGTGGCTCCCCGCTATACGCTGGCCAATTCGCGGGTGTTCTGGCCAGAGCTCGACGCGGGCCGCATCGCCGCTGTCACGCCCTCGCTCGGTTTCAGGCCCGAGCCCTTGAAGAGCGACCGCGCCGACATCTTCCGCTTGAACCTGGAGCCTGGGCAGACCATTACCTTCGCCGCCGAGCTCGCCTCAAACCAAGTGCCGCCGCTCTACCTCTGGGATCCCAATGCGTACCAATCGAAGCAGCAAGATCGCATGTTGTTCAACGGCGTGCTGCTCGGTATCACCGGCCTGCTCGCCATTTTCCTGACCGCGATCTTCGCCGCCAATCACCGGGCGATCTTCCCTGCCACCGCGCTCGTAGCTTGGACCGTGCTGGCTTATTTCTGCGTCGATTTTGGCTTTTGGAACAAATTGTTTCCGGTCGGGGCTGAACGCATCGCCCTCTACCGCGCCGCCGCCGAAGCCTCGCTCGCCGCAAGCCTCGTGCTCTTCCTCTATGCTTTCTTGCGAATCGGACTTTGGCATGGCTGGATCAGGACCGCGTTTTGGGGATGGATCGCGGTGCAATGGGCGCTTGTCATCCTCGCCCCCATCGATCCGCAAATGGCGTCCGGTCTAGCCCGGGCGTCCACCGTTCTCATCGCCGGCATCGGTACCGGTCTCATCGTCTATCTCGCCCTTCGCGGCCAGGACCGCGCATTGGCGCTGATTCCAAGCTGGATGCTGCTCCTGGTTTGGCTGTTCGGCGCCACCATGATTGTGCTCGGCAAGCTCTCCGGCGAGGTTGTCGTCTCGGGCCTCGTTGCCGGCCTCGTCCTCATCTTGGTCTTGCTCGGCTTCACCGTGACGCAATTCGCTTTCCGAGGCGCCGGCAGCACGGCGATGCAGCTCGGACCACCAAGCCAGGTGCAGATCAAGTCGCTCGCGGTCGATGGCTCCGGCGCCGCGGTCTGGCAATGGAATGCCGGCAGGGACCAGATCAGTGTCTCGAGCGAGATCGAGGAGGCGCTCGGTCTCGATCCTGGGTCGCTGACCGCCACGGTGCAGCAATTCCTGCAGCATCTGCACAATTCCGACCGCGAGCGCTTCAAGCTGATGCTGTGGTCGCTCCAGGAGAACCGTGGCGGCGACCTTCAAGTCGATTTCCGCCTGCGCCGCCATGATGGCACCTATGTTTGGTACGAACTCCGCGCCCGCGCGCCGGAAAGCGACAATGCCCGGCTTCTGACCTGTGTCGGTCTGATGCGTGACGTGACCAATCTCAAGCGGTCGCATGAGCGGCTGATGCACGACGCGGTGCATGACAATCTGACGGGGCTGCCGAACCGCGAGCTCTTCGTCGATCGCGTCGGCGGCGCCATCACCCGCGCACAAGAAGGGCAAGGCAATCGACCCACCGTGATGTTCATCGACATCGACCGCTTCAAGAACGTCAATCAGAGTTTCGGCCTTGTGATTGGCGACAGCATGCTGCTCACGCTGGCCAGGCGGCTGAGCCGTCATCTAAGCCCGCAAGATACTTTAGCGCGGCTTGGCGGCGATCAATTCGCCATTCTGCTGATCTCGGAGACCGATCCGCGCCAGGTAGCGATGCTGGCTGAGCGCGTCCGCCGCGCGCTCCGCACTCCGATGAAGATCAGCGGCAAGGAGATCGTGCTGACCGCCTCGATCGGCATCGTCGTTTTCGACGGCGCGCAAGCCACGCCGCAAGATCTCTTGCGTGAAGGCGAGATCGCCATGCTCAGGGCAAAACGCGGCGGCGCCGACCGCATCGAGATTTTCAACCCTGCGACGCGAGGCGAGGAGGAAAACCGGCTTCCGCTCGAAAGCGATCTCCGCCGCGCCATCGAGCGGCAACAGATCGCGGTCTTGTATCAGCCAATCACGCGCCTTGCTTCCAACCAGCTCGCCGGCTTCGAGGCGCTGCTCCGCTGGGACCATCCGACCAAAGGCCGCCTTGGCGCCGACGATTTCGTGCCGATGGCCGAGGAGACCGGGCTCATCACCGAGCTTGGCACTTATGTCTTGAGTCAGGCGCTGGAACAGGCGGTGCGCTGGCACAAGGCGCTGCCGCGTGAGCGCGATCCGCTCTTTGTCAGCGTTAATGTCTCCAGCCGTCAGCTTTTCCGTCAGGACCTCGTGCAAGAGATCAGGCTCCTGCTGGCGCGCGAAGCCGTTCCCAAGGGCACGCTGAAGCTTGAGATCACCGAGTCGCTGGTGATGGAAAACCCGGAGCGCGCCGTCGAGATTCTGACCTGGCTCAAGACTTTCGGCGCCAGCCTCGCGCTCGACGATTTCGGCACCGGCTACAGCTCTCTGAGCTACCTCCACCGCTTCCCGTGCGACACCATCAAGATCGACCGCTCTCTTGTCCGCGACAGTGGACTCAATGGGTCGTCTCCCATGATTCTGAAATCGATCATCGCGCTGGCGCATGAGCTGGGTAAAGAAGTGGTCGCCGAAGGCATCGAGACCGAACGCGACGCCGCCTATCTGCGCTCGATCGGCTGCGAGTTCGGTCAAGGCTATTATTACGGTGAGCCGATGTCGGCCAAGGATGTGGCGAGCCTGCTTTCGGCGCTTGCCAGTCAGCGCAAGAAGAAGTCGCGGTCCTCTGGTTCGGAAGAGGAGATGGCGCCCGCAACCCAGGACATCGCGCCTGCGCCGGCCGCGTTACCGCCTTTGCCGGCGCCCGACGCAGCTCCGTCTGCTACTTAAGCGTGACCTGAATCATTGACCAGGCGGCGAGGGTCGATCCCGATCTTGTCGAGCGCGCGATGATATTTGCGCTCGACCTCGGGATCGAAGATCAGCTCAGGGTCCGCCGAGCAATGCAGCCAGCCATTAGCGTGAATTTCGCTTTCCAGCTGACCTGGTGCCCAGCCGGCATAGCCAAGTGCCAATAGCGCCTTGTCGGGACCTGAGCCTTTGGCAATATCGCGCAAGATGTCGATCGTGGCCGTAAGGCACACGCTCTCGTCGATCGGTAACGTGCTCTCGGCCTTGAAATAGTCGGCGCTGTGCAGCACGAAGCCGCGCCCGGTTTCGACCGGTCCGCCGAGATACACGGCCATCGCCGCGCTCATGCGCGGCAGCGTGATGCGTTCTTTATGCGGCGCGATATTCAGCTGATCCAGCAGCTCGCCGAAACTGATATTTGGCGCGCGATGATTGATGATGATGCCCATGGCGCCGTCGGCGGAATGCGCGCACATATAGATGACGGCGCGCGAGAAACGCGGGTCTCCCATCGACGGCATCGCGATCAGCAACTGGCCGTCGAGATAGCCTTCGCGTGGAATCGTGGTCTTGGCGCTTCGAGCAGACATGATACTAACGACTATAAACCTGCGCCGTTCATTGTGAAGGGCAAAGCTTAAGTTGGCGTGACTTTGCCCGAGCACTGTGGCCTCACGAAAGATTGAGACAATTGTGGCGGCTGGTTATCGCGATATCGCAACCTTGCCGCTAGAGTGGCGCCGCCCAAGAACGTCCCCGAGCCCAATGACCAAATTCACATCCTCAAATGCCGCTTTCGCCGCCATGCGCCTAATGCTTGTGCTGGTTTTCGGTCTAACTGCTTGCTTGTTGCCGGCACGCGCGGCTGACGCGCCTTGGGTCGCCGCCACCGATTCCAAGCTCAGACTGTTCGGCGGCACAGTGAAGACGAAGGATGGCGAGCTGGTGGCCGGCATTCAGCTTCGCATGGACGATGGTTGGAAAACCTATTGGCGAAACCCGGGCGATTCGGGCGTGCCGCCACAATTCGACTGGTCCGGCTCGAAGAATTTGAAAGAAGCGAAAGTGCTCTATCCTGCGCCCTATCGCTTCGCCGACGCCAACAGCACGGCCATCGGCTATAGCGGCGGGGTCATCTTCCCGGTGAAGCTGATCCCAGAGCGCCCCGGGGAGCCGATCGAGCTGAAACTCGCCTTTGATTTTGGCCT
>JANWJA010000120.1 GCA_025449615.1 Methyloceanibacter sp. | reverse complement strand
GCAATTGCGATAGCTCGAAGCGCATAGCCTCGCGCAATTTCGCATCGAGCGCCGAGAGCGGCTCATCAAGCAAAAGCACCTTGGGCTTCTTCACCAGCGCACGCGCGAGCGCCACGCGCTGGCGCTGACCACCGGATAATTGGTCCGGCATCCGTTCACCGAGATGACCGAGCTGCACCAGCTCGAGTCCCTCCTCGACACGCGCCTTGAGCTCGTCTTCCGGCACTCGATCGATCTTGAGGCCATAGGCCACGTTGTCGGCAACCGTCATATGCGGGAACACGGCATAGGACTGGAACACCATGTTCACCGCGCGCTTGTTCGGCGGAATGTCGTCCATATCCTGACCATCGATCAGCACATCGCCCTCAGTTGGCACTTCGAGGCCTGCGAGCATACGCAGCAACGTCGTCTTACCGCAGCCGGAGGGCCCGAGCAGCGCGAAAAACTCTCCGGGCATGATATCGAGGCTGACATTATCGACCCCGACCGTGGAGCCCCATCGCTTGCAAACATTGCGGAAGCTGATGATCGGCTTGACTGCGGCGTCGGTGCCGCCGGTTGCTTTGTCCACGACTACCCCCTAACCCTTCTTCTGCCCACGACTCTGCACCACCATCATCACAACCATCAGCAGAATGGTCAGCAAGATGAGCATGGTGGATGCGGCGTTCACCTCCGGCGTCACCGAGAAGCGAAGCATCGAATAGATCTTCACTGGGAAGGTGATGGTATTCGGGCCCGAGGTGAAGAAGGTGATAACGAAATCGTCGAGCGACAACGTGAACGCGAGCAGACCGCCGGCAATCAGCGCCGGTTTGATGTGTGGCAACAACACGTCGCGGAAGGCCTGCCAATCATTGGCGCCCAAATCTCGCGCCGCCTCCTCTTGCTCTTTGTTGAAGCTCGCCAGTCGCGCACCGACCACAAGGGCTACGAAGGGGAAGCAGAACGATACATGGGCGATGATGATCGAGCCCAGGCTGAGCGGCCAGGGTAGATCGTTCGGCCATGGCAGCACTCGGGTAAAGAACAGCAACATGGACACGCCCATGCAGATTTCGGGCACGACAAGGGGCAGCGTAAACGCGCCCTCCACCACCGTCCGTCCGATAAAGCGATAGCGCCACAACAGAATGGCGGCCAGCGCGCCGATGACTAGAGAAATCAGGGTCGCCAAGAGGGCGATCATCAGGGAATTGCCAAACGCAATCAGCAGATCTTCGTTATGGAACAACTTGTCGTAGTATTTGAAGGTGAAGCCGCGCCAGACGGTAGTGCGTTTAGAGTCGTTGAAACTGAAGGCAATGAGCGCAATGAGCGGTGCATATAAAAAGAAGAAGACGCCGAACAGCCACAGCCGCATCTGCCACCGCTTATTGTATTCGAGAGGTGCGCGTCGTTTGGCCATGGCTAGAATACGTGCCCTTCTGCTGATTTGTCGCCACGGGAGAAATAGGCACGCAAGGCGATCGCGGCGAAGGTCGCATACATCAGCAAGAACGACAGCGCCGCTCCGAACGGCCAGTCGTTGGCCCGCTTGAATTGCCGCTCGATCACGTTTGCGATCATCTGACTGTCGGGACCGCCCAGCAGGTCCGGGGTGAGATAGGCACCGAGCGCCGGAACGAAGGTGATGATGATCCCCGAAATGATGCCCGGCAGCGCCAGTGGCACCACGACCGACCACAGCGTACGAAGATGGCCGGCACCGAGATCGAGGCTCGCCTCAATCAGCGACTTGTCGAGGCGGTCTAGGGCTGCATAGAGCGGCAGCACCATAAAGGGCAGGTGCACATAGACGAGCCCGACCACGACAGCAAAATTGTTGAAGAGGAGCTGCGGCTTGTTGAATTCGCCCAGTGGCTGCAGACCCACCAGGGTCATGAACCAGCTCGCGTTGTTCCAAAGCCAGCCAAGACTGATATTCACATAACCGTCGTTACCGAGCACGGCCATCAGCGCGTAGGTCCGGATCAGGAGATTTGTCCAGAACGGCAGCATGATCAAGAGCAGCATCAACGCGCGCCACCTCTCGCTGGCGAACACGATAGAGAGCGCCACCGGAAATCCGATGATAAGACAGAGCAATGTGGTCAGCGCCGCCACGAAGATCGACTTGGCGAAAATTTGCAAGTAAAGCGGGTCCAGCGCACGTGCGTAATTGGCGAAGGTGCCGCTGATGTCGACTTGGGTCAGCCCGACGTTCTGACCGAAGCTATATGCCCAGACAATGCCCAGCGGAGCGAGGAAGAACACCACCACCCAACCGATAGGTGGTAGTGCCGTTGTCAGGAAGACCAACCTGCGCTCTGTTTTTTGGCTCGCCATCCCGCTTTCCTAGCTCCGCTTGGCGTCTGTTCTTTAGGCCGCCCGCAAGCGCGTCATCGCTTCCTCGAGCATCCGGCTGTATTCGGGGCCGAGATAATTCGGGTATTCGCATTTCGCCATGAGATCGGCCGGCGGAAAGATCACCGGGTTGTCCTTGTAGGACGCCGGCATCAACGCCACGGCTGCGGCGTTCGGCGACGGATATTTGATCGTCTCCGAGATCTCCGCGCCGACTTTCGCATCCAAAATGAAGTTGATGAACGCCAAGGCATTCTCCGGATGCGGTGCGCCTTTCGGGATCGCCAGCGTATCGGACTGCTTCATGGCGCCTTCCTTTGGCACGACGAAGTTGAGGTCGTCGTCCTCGGCCATGACTTGTGCGATGTCGCCGTTATATTCCATCACCACGTCGACCTCGCCCGAGGCCAGCAGGTCCTGACCATTATCCTCGTGGAAGGACTTGATGTTGGGCTTCTGCTTGATCAACAACGCTTCGGCCTGCTTCAACAACTCTGGCGATTTGTCATTCAGCGAATGGCCGAGATATTTGAAGCAGTTCCTGAACAGTTCGCTGGCGTCCGACATGACGGCGATGCGGCCTTTGTACTCGTCGGAATCAAAAAGCACCTTCCAGCTATCCGGGGTCGACTTGACCTTGGATTTGCGATAGCCGATGCCGATCACGAGCCAAGTATAAGGCATGCTGTATTTGCGGCCAGGATCGTATGGCGCGTCGTTGATGAATTCCGGCGCGACGTTCTTGATGTTCGGGATCTTGGCGTGGTCGAGCGGCTCCAGCATGTTTGCTTGAATCATGCGTTCGACGAACTCGCTGCCCGGAACGATGACGTCGAAGCCTGGATTGCCCGCACGCAATTTGGCAAACAGTTCGTCGTTGGTGGCGAACAGGCTCATATTGACGTCGATACCGCTCGCTTCCTTGAAGTCCTCGAGCGTGGTCTCGCCGATATAGGTGTCCCAGTTATAGAGGTTCAGCTTCTTTTCCTCGGCCGCCCAGGCGGGATATTTTTTGCCGGAGAGACTGATACCGATCGCGGCAACGCCGAGACCCTTTAGAATTGAGCGGCGCGATGTGCGCGTCTTGAACAACTTTGCGGTCGCTTCGGTCATGCTCACTCTCCCCTATGCTTACAAGTCCTACGGTTGGTGCTGCATCTGTTTCGTCAGTCGCGCCGTTGAATTGTGCCCCATCGAGTATGGAGGCCGGAATGGGTCCTCGCCAGCCTATTCGATAACCAATCCTGCCCGTTTAGGCATCGATGCCTCCCAGGCAGATATATTTCAGCTCCAGATACTCATCCAAACCCTCGGCTGCGCCCTCCCGGCCGAGGCCGGACTCCTTGACCCCCCCGAACGGCACCACCTCATTGGAAAAGATGCCTTCGTTGACCCCAACCATGCCGGCATCGAGTCGCTCCGCCACACGCCAGGCGCGGGCTAAATTCTGACTGAAGACATAGGCTGCGAGGCCGAACGGGGTGTCGTTGGCGAGCTTGATCGCATCGTTCTCGGTATCGAAGCGCACCAGGGCAGCGACCGGCCCGAAAATCTCTTCCTGCACGATTTCCATCTCCGGACTGACGCCGGTGACAACCGATGGCTGATAGAACAAGGGCCCTGCCTTGTCTGGCCCGCCGCCCACCAGCACCTTGGCACCTTTCTTGACGGCATCGCCGACCAGCGCCTCCACCTTCTTGATGGCGTCGCTGTTGATCAACGGGCCGATATTGGTTCCGGCCTCCATCCCGGGGCCGACCGCGAGCTTCTTTACCGCTTCGGCGAGAGAAGCGGCGAACCGGTCATAAATGCCGGCCTGCACCAAGATGCGATTGGCGCAGACACAAGTCTGACCGGCATTCCGATATTTTGACGCCATGGCGCCAGCGACAGCCTGTTCCAGATTGGCGTCGTCGAACACCACGAGCGGCGCGTTACCGCCAAGCTCGAGCGTAAGCTTCTTCACCGTGTCGGCGCACTGCCGATAGAGCGCCTTGCCGACTGCGGTCGATCCCGTGAAGGTGAGCTTGCGCACCCTGGCATCGTCGCAAAAGACCTTGCCGACATCCGACGCATGGGTGGTGGTGACAACATTGAACACGCCGGCCGGCACGCCAGCGTCGAGCGCGAGCTTGGCGATCGCAAGCGCGCAGAGCGGCGTCTCCGCCGCCGGCTTCACCACGATGGTGCAACCAGAAGCAAGCGCCGGCGCCACTTTCCGTGTGATCATGGCGATCGGAAAATTCCAGGGCGCGATCGCGGCAACGACCCCGATCGGCTGTTTGATGGTGAGATAGCGCTTCGACGCGAAGGTGGTCGGGATCGTGCGCCCGTAGGCGCGCTTGCCCTCCTCGGCAAACCACTCGATGAAAGACGCGCCGTAAGCCACCTCCCCGCGAGATTCCACCAGCGGCTTGCCCTGCTCCGTCGTCATCAACTGGGCAAGGTTCTCGGTCTCCGCCGTGACAAGATCGAACCAGCGTTTGAGGATGGTCGCACGTTCCTTCGCGGTCTTCGCCGACCAACCCGGCAACGCGCGGGCAGCAGCATCGATCGCGCGCGCCGCGTCCTTCGCACCGAGATTGGGAACCGTTGCGATCTCCGCGCCTGTCGCTGGGTCATAGACCGGAAAGCTGTTGGCGGAATTGACCCATTCGCCATCGATCAACGCCTGGGTCGGAAATTTCTTGGCGATCATGTTCATGTTCGATCTCCCATCGCCCCGACCAGTCTATCGAATTCTCTCAGGGGCGTCATGGGTCAGCCTCACGCGACGCGCGAATACCAGAGATGGTCGAGCGGTGTCACAATCCGCTCGAAATTGCTGCGCTCGGCATGTTTCAGGCGGGAAAACACCTGCTGAAACCCCGAGCCGAAGGCGTCACGAACGATTTCAGAGCGCTGGAACAGATCGAGCGAGTTGATCCAGGCGGTTGGCAGCGTCGGCGCCTCGATGGTCTCGGCATTGCCCTCCACGGCCGGGCCGGGATCGATCTCATTTGCCATGCCGTGGCTCATGCCGGCGAGAATCGAAGCGATAACGAGATAGGGATTGGCGTCGGCGCCGGCGATACGGTGCTCGATGCGGGTGCTCGCTCCGTCGCTACGAGGGATCCTGAGCGCGACCGTCCGATTGTTGAAGCCCCATTGCGCCGCCATGGAGACGTAGGCTTTGGGGACGTAACGCCGATACGCGTTCGCCGACTGCGCCCAGATCGCCATGAAGTCCGCCATCGTCGTCCGCAAGCCACCGAGCGCATGGCGAAACAGCGGCGAGATCGGATCGCCGGCAAACAGATTCTGTCCGGACTTATCCATCAGGCTCACATGAACATGCATGCCTGAGCCTGCCCAGTCATGGTGAGGCTTGGCCATGAACGTGGCCTCGAGCTGATGCGCCAACGCCGCCGCCTTAACCGCACGCTTCAACAGCAAGCCGTCGAGAGCCGCGCCGACCGCGTCCGCGCGATGCTTGAGGTTGATCTCGAACTGTCCTGGTCCCGACTCCTTCATCACCGCGTCGACCGGAAGCCCTTGAATCTCGCAGATCCGGTAAATGTCGTCGATGAACGGCGACAGCGTATCTATCTCGTCGAAGCCGAACGTGAGCGGCCGGCTCGGATCGTCGGAGAGGCCATTCGGTGTCTCGAGCACGAAGGCGCCATTAGCTCCCTTTTTCGACACGTAGAATTCGAGCTCGATCGCCACATTGGGGATTTGCCCAGCGCGCGCGAAACGTTCGACCTGGGTCTCCAACAACCCGCGAGGGTCGATATCTTCACGAGCCTCGACCGCCATCACGGCTTGCGCATGCCTGCCGTCGCCCACTGGGACTGAAACAAGAGTCGGACTCAGCAAATAGCATTGGAGATCTGGGTCTCCGGTCTCCCACAGCCGCCCGGTCTCCTCGATGCAATTGCCGAGCGGGTCCATGACGAAAATCGAGGCCGGCATCATCACGCCGCGCTTGACCACGCCGGCAAGATCACCCCTTCGAATGCGCTTACCGCGCGGAATCCCATTCATGTCGAACACAAAGGTGTCGATCCACTGCACTGCCGGGTTAGCGTCAAGGAAGGCTTGCGCCTCGTCCATGGTGAGCCGCGAATTGGTCATGCGCCACCTTTCGCAGCCGCACCGAAGCGACGGAACAGTTTCTGCGACACGGGATTGGAGTCCGCGCCCCATTCGGGATGCCACTGCACGCCGAGACAGAACGCGCCGTCGTCCGGGCCGCGCACGGCTTCGATCAGTCCATCTTCAGCAAAGGCTTCGGGCTTCAAACCGTCGGCGAGGCGCGAGATGCCTTGCCAATGCAGCGAATTGACCATGATCTGGTCGCTGCCGACCCAATCGCGCAATTTTCCTTGAAGTGACACCGGGTGAACCGGACCGTACATCTCATCGAGGGGCAGATCGTAGTTCGGGCGATGGTCTTTATAGCCTTCGATGTTCTGGACGGCTTGATACAGACTACCGCCGAGCGCGACATTCAATTCCTGGAAGCCCCGGCAGATCGCAAACAGCGGCGTCCTGCGCTCAACAGCCGCGCGGATCAGTGGCAGCGTCAGCGCGTCGCGTTCCGGATCCGCGGCGTCGGGCCTGAGGGGCTCTTCCGTACCGTAATGTTTGGGCGCAATGTTCGACTTGCTGCCAGACAGCAGGATCGCGTCGGCCACCTCGAGCACGGCACCGATATCGGTCATGCTGGCGCCAAGCGGAATGAGAAGAGGCTGACATTCGGCCACTTCGGCTATGGCCGTCGAGTACTGGCGCCCCACGGCGTCAAAGACGTTATCTTCGATCAACTTGGTGCAAGACGGTATGACGACAATCGGTCGGCTCATGCGGCGAGTTCTCCGGCAACGTCGTTCAGTGTCAGGTCGAGCGCCTTGGCGATTACCGCCTCCGCTTCGTCAAACTGGGCTTGCTTCCAGATCAGCGGCGGCGCCATCACCATCGTGTCGTAGACGGCGCGCATGATGAACCCTTCGCGGAAGAAATGATCGCGGCAGATCAGCCCGACGCGGCCGGGATCGGCAAAGCGGCGCCGCGTCCGCTTGTCGGCGACGAGTTCAATGGCCCCGAGTAGGCCGATGGACCTGACCTCGCCGACCAAGGGGTGGTCTTTGAACTTAGCGAGCATTTTCGCCAGCGCCGGTCCGGTCGATTCCTTGACCCGCGGCACCAGCCGCTCCCGCTCCATGATTTCCAGATTCTCCAAAGCCACGGCGCACGCCACCGGATGACCCGAGAACGTATAGCCATGATTGAAGTCGTCGGGATTGGCCATCAGCGCGTCGGCGACTCTGTAATCCACCATCACGCCGGAGAGCGGGAGGTAGCCCGATGTCGCGGCTTTGGCGAAACTGATGAGGTTCGGGCGGATGCCGTAATATTGCGACGCGAACCAGGTGCCGAGCCGGCCAAAGCCGGTGATGACCTCGTCGGCAAGGAGCAGGATGCCGTATTTGTCGATGATGCGCTGAATTTCCGGCCAATAGGTCTCAGGCGCGATCTTGACGCCGCCCGCGCCTTGCACCGGCTCTCCGGCGAAGGCCGCAACATTCTCCGGCCCAACCGCCAGAATCTCTTCCTCGAGCGCGCGCGCCGCGCGGAGGCCGAACGCCTCCGGCGTTTCGCCGTCTTCAGAGTCGCCGTACCAATACGGGTCCATGATGTGGCGGAAGCCTTCATAGAGCGGATAGGTGTGGGCATGCACATGGCCCATACCGCCCATCGAGCCTGCGGCGATCGTCGAGCCATGATAGGCGTTCTTGCGCGAGATGATGATGCGGCGCTTGGGCTGACCTTTGAGCACCCAATAGTGACGGATCAGGCGGATCGCCGTGTCGTTCGACTCAGAACCAGAGGAGCCATAGAATACTTGGTTGAGATTGTCGGGCGCGATCTCGGCGAGCTTCCGCGACAGCAAAACGACGGCAGGATGCGTGGTTTTGAAGAACGTATTGTAATAGGGCAGCTCAAGCATCTGCTTGTAGGCGGCCTCGGCGAGCTCTTTGCGCCCATAGCCGACGCTGCATGTCCACAATCCTGCCATGCCGTCGAGGATGCGGTTGCCTTCGCTATCCCAGATGTAGGGACCATCGCCGCGGACGATGACGCGCGCGCCGTCAGCCCGAAGCGAACTGTGATCGGTGAAGGGATGTAGATGGTGGAGAGCGTCCAGCTCTCTCAATTGTGCGGTCTGATATTCGTTCGTCAATTCGTCAACCTCCAGCGGGAACATGGCCCAGAGGGCCGGTAAGCTTAGTGCTGGAAGCTGGCGTGCGGCGTGTAGCCGATACGGGCGCAAAGCAGGAGCAGCTGCGCCTTTAGGGTCAATCCGTTCAAACGGAAAACGTTATGGGGGACCACCTGCGGCGCCAAGGCGCACGCTCCTACTCTTCCTGCGATCGGTCGTGACCGGGTCACGCCATTCCTCCTACTCGCCTGCGACACACTCTGTCATTGTTGACAGCGGCTGTGCTAGCGAG
>JANWJA010000119.1 GCA_025449615.1 Methyloceanibacter sp. | reverse complement strand
GACCGGCGGCGACCCCGCTCGTGTCATCAAGGCGCTGGCAAATTTGCGCGGCGCCAAGGGCCGGCTCGATCTTGCCGGCACCACCAAATCCGGCGCGCCAATTTTTGTCGACTATGCCCACACTCCCGATGCGCTCGCCAAAGCGCTTGCCGCGCTCCGCCCTTACGTCAAGGCGCGCCTCGTCGTGGTGTTCGGCTGTGGCGGCGACCGCGACAAGGGCAAGCGCCCCGAAATGGGAGCCGCGGCTGCCACAAATGCCGACTCTGTCATCGTCACTGACGATAATCCGCGTACCGAGGAGCCGGCCGCGGTTAGGCGCGCCATCCTGGCCGCCGCGCCAAACGCCGTTGAGATCGCCGACCGCGCCACAGCGATAAATCAGGCAATTCAGGGCTTAAACGCCGGCGATGTGCTTATGATCGCCGGCAAGGGTCATGAGACCGGCCAGATTGTCGGCGACAAGATCATTCCGTTTTCCGATCACGACGCCGTCGCGGCGGCGCTTGGAGAGATCCGTGGCTGAGCCGCTCTGGACCTTGGGCGAGATGCGCAAAGCGACGCGTGGTGAGAGTCCCGCGCCGGCGAGCCTTGGCATTGACGGGATCTCCATCGACAGCCGCAGCCTCAAGCCTGACGAAGCGTTTATCGCGCTCCGCGGCCCCAACCGCGATGGCCATGCTTTCGTCGCTTCGGCGGTCGAACAAGGTGCCGCGCTCGCCATCGTCGATCGAGACTTTCCGCCGTCCCCGCACGAAGAGAAATTGCTTCGCGTCGAGGACACCATGGGCGCGCTGAACGATCTCGGCCGAGAGTCGCGAGCGCGCGCCACGAAAACCAAGATCATTGCGGTCACCGGCAGCGCCGGCAAGACCGGCACTAAGGAGGCGCTGAAACTTGCGCTTCAACCGAGCGGTACGGTGCATGCCTCGGCCAAGTCGCACAACAATCATTGGGGCGTGCCGCTCTCGCTCGCCAATATGCGCCGCGACACGACCTTCGGTGTGTTCGAGGCCGGCATGAATCACGCCGGCGAGCTGATCGGCTTGAGCAAGCTGATCCGCCCCCAGATCGCCATCGTTACCACGGTCGAGCCGGTGCATCTCGGCTTCTTTGCTTCCGTCGAGGCCATCGCCGACGCCAAGGCGGAAATCTTCCAGGGTCTCGAGCCCGGGGGCATTGCCGTCCTCAATCGCGACAATCCGCATTTCGAGCGGTTACGGCGCGAGGCGGAGAAGCGCGGCGCTAAGATCGTTGCCTTCGGTGAGGCGCGAGATGCCGATGTTCGCCTCATCGAAGCCAATGTCGGCGACGATGGCTCCGATGTGACCGTGGAAGTGATAGGCGAAACCGTCAGCTATCGCATCGGCGCGGCCGGACGCCATCTCGTGCAGAATTCTTTGGCGGTGCTCGCCGCCGCAAAACTCGCTGGCGCCGATCTCGCTTTGGCCGCCCGCGCACTCGAAAACTGGCAGGCCGAAGCCGGGCGCGGGCGCCGCTTCATCATCGAAGGCCCGAGGGGGCGCATCGCCATCATCGATGAATCCTATAATGCCAATCCCGCTTCGATGCGGGCGGCCTTGGCCATTCTCGGGCTGGTGCCGCGGAGCGAATTCAAGCGGAAAGTCGCCGTTCTCGGCGACATGCTGGAACTCGGGGACGAGGGCGCAAATCTCCATGCGGGACTGGCACAAGCGATTGACGAAAGCGGCGTGGATATAGTCTTTGCCTCTGGGCCGCTGATGGGGTCTCTTTACCAGGCTTTGCCGGCGAACCGGCAGGGCGGCTATGTGAAAGCGCCGGAGGAGCTGGCGCCGATGTTGCTCGCGGGCGTCAAACCCGGCGACGTGGTGATGGTGAAAGGTTCGTTCGGCAGCCGCATGGCGCCGTTGGTGGAAGCGCTGAAGCGGCATTTCGAAAGCGCAAACGCGATCGCGTAAGGGCCGGACTCGAAGGGGGAAGCAATGTTTTACTGGCTGGCTGGCTTCGCCGACGAGCTCAGCGTCTTCAACGTATTCCGCTACATCACCTTCCGCACCGGCGCTGCGCTGCTCACGGCGCTGCTCGTCGTCTTCTTATTTGGTCCGCGCGCGATCCGCTCTCTTCGCGTCCGCCAGGGCAAAGGTCAGCCGATCCGGAAAGACGGCCCCGAGCGCCATCTGCTGCAGAAGCAGGGCACACCCACTATGGGCGGTCTGATGATCCTCGGTGGCGTCACCATCACCGTGCTGCTCTGGGGCAATCTCGCCAATCCTTATGTGTGGGTCGTGCTGTTTGTGACTCTCGTCTATGGCGCCGTCGGCTTCTATGACGACTATCTCAAAATCACCAAGCAATCGGCGGAAGGCTTTCGCGGTCGCGTCAAGATCGTCGTCGAAGCCATAGCAGCACTCGCGGCCGCTTATGTCATCGCCGATGCCAGCGACCCGCAGCTCGCCACGACGGTGACCATCCCGTTCTTCAAGAACGTGCTGGTTCCGCTCGGGCCGTTCTACATTCCGTTCGCCGCCTTCATCATTGTCGGCGCCGGCAACGCCGTGAATCTGACCGACGGCCTCGACGGGCTCGCCATCGTGCCGGTAATGATCGCGGCTTCGACCTTCGGCTTCATTTCTTATCTCGTCGGCAACGTGCTGTTCGCCGACTATCTGCAGATCCATTTCGTGCAAGGCACCGGCGAATTGGCGGTGGTCTGCGGCGCGCTGGTCGGCGCGGGTCTCGGCTTCCTCTGGTTCAATGCCCCGCCGGCGCAGATTTTCATGGGCGATACCGGATCGTTGGCCTTAGGCGGTGCGCTCGGCACCATCGCGGTCGCGACCAAGCATGAGCTGGTGCTGGCCATTGTCGGCGGTCTGTTCGTGCTGGAGGCGGCGTCGGTGATCGTGCAGGTCGCCTCGTTCCGCCTCACCGGCAAGCGCGTGTTCCGCATGGCGCCGCTGCACCATCATTTCGAGCAGAAAGGCTGGCCGGAATCGACCGTGGTCATCCGCTTCTGGATCATCGCCGTGGTGCTCGCACTTGCCGGCCTCGCCACGCTTAAATTGCGCTAAATTCCCCCGCATGATTCCCGTCACGGCCTTTAAGGGCCGAAAAATCGCGGTATTCGGCCTTGGGCTCAGCGGCCTCGCCGCCGCCCGTTCCCTTTTGGCGGGCGGCGCCGAGATCATTGCCTGGGACGATAGCGAGACGGCGAGGGTGGCCGCGTCTGCTGAAAACATCCCCCTGCGAGATCTGAAATCCGAAGCTTGGGGCGACTTCGCCGCGCTGGTGCTGGCGCCCGGCGTCCCGCTCACCCATCCGAGGCCGCATTGGAGCGTCGAGAAGGCAAAAGAAGCGGGCGTGCCTGTGATCGGCGACACCGAACTGTTCTTTCTGGAGCGGGCGAAACAAGGCAATCCCGGCAAAGTCATCGTCATCACCGGCACCAACGGCAAATCCACCACGACCGCGCTCACCGCCCATCTTCTGGAGCAGGCAGGCAAGCGCGTGGCGCTCGGCGGCAATATCGGCAAGGCCGTGCTCGATCTTCCGCCTTTCGCGTCCGACCTCACCTATGTGCTGGAATTTTCTTCTTTCCAGATTGACCTGACCCCGTCGCTAGCGGCCGACGCCGCGGCGCTCCTCAACGTCACCCCCGATCATCTCGATCGTCACGGCACCTTGGAGAACTATGCCGCGATCAAGGCGCGCGTGTTTGACGGGCTTGAATCAAATGGTACCGCCGTGATCGGCGTCGACGACGCTGCATCTCGCGCCATCGCGGATCGGCTGCCGCGTCCCTTCGCGGTGAAGCGCATCGCCGTCGGACGTAAGGTCGAGACGGGGGTTTGGGCGAAGGACGGCATTCTCCACGAAGCCGAGAACGGCACGGAGCTCGCCGAGACGAGTCTCGCCGGCATTCAATCGCTCCGCGGTGCGCACAATTGGCAAAATGCGGCGGCAGCCTACGCGCTCGCCCGCTCGCAAGGCATCGACGCCGCAACTATCGCCAAGTTCATGCGGAGCTTTGCCGGCCTTGCCCACCGCATGGAGCAAGTGGGGCGGTTGGGTCGCGTGCTCTTCGTCAACGACTCCAAGGCGACCAACGCCGACGCCACCGGCAAGGCCCTTGCAAGCTTCGACACCATTTATTGGATTATCGGAGGACGTGCCAAGGAAGGTGGTCTCTCCGGACTCGAGCAATTTTATCCCAAGATCGTGCGCGCTTATTTGATCGGTGAAGCGGCGGATGCCTTCGCCAAACAACTCGGCAGCGATGTCGACCATGTCCGATGCGGCACGCTCGACCAGGCCATCGCCAAAGCGGCCGTCGATGCACGCGGCTCGAAAGCGCAAGAGCCCGTCGTCTTATTGTCGCCCGCTTGCGCGTCCTACGATCAATTCGCCAATTTCGTGGAGCGGGGCAACGCCTTTCGCGATCTGGTCATGAAGCTCGACGGCATTGAGACCGTCGCATCGAAGACGGGCAAAGCCGCATGAGACTGACCCGCGCCGACCGCAGCCTGATTTCGGATTGGTGGTTCACCGTCGACCGCCCCATGTTGTTCGCGCTGATCCTCTTGATGGGAGCGGGGCTCGTGCTGTCGCTGGCGGCAAGTCCGCCGATCGCCGCCAAGTTCGATCTTGATCCCTTCCATTTCGTGCAACGCCAGGCTCTGTTGTTGATCCCGTCGATTTTCATCATGCTGTGGGGTTCGTTGCTGAGCCCGAAGCAAATCAGGCGCGCGAGCCTGGTCATCTTCCTCGTCGGCATCGCTTTGATGATCGCGACCATGATGGTCGGCCCCGAGATCAAAGGCGCGAGGCGCTGGATTCAGTTCGCCGACTTTTCGCTCCAGCCGTCGGAATTCGTCAAGCCGGCGTTTGTCGTGCTCACTGCATGGCTGTTCAACGAAAGCCAGAAGCGGACCGATGTGCCCGGCCTCGAATTATCGCTGGTGGCCTACGCGAGTTTCGTGCTGCTGCTCGTGCTCGAGCCCGATTTCGGTCAGACGCTCCTCGTCACACTGGTCTGGGGCACGATGTTTTTCATGGCCGGGATGAACCTGGTCTGGATCGGGACACTCGCGGTTGCCGCAATCGTCGGTGTGACCAGCACCTATCTGCTCGTGCCGCACGTCGCCTCGCGCATCGATCGCTTCCTCAATCCTGCCTCAGGCGACACCTATCAGGCCGATCGTGCGCTCGAGTCCTTCCTGCACGGCGGCTGGTTCGGCAAAGGGCCGGGCGAGGGCACGGTGAAAGACGTGCTCCCCGACTCTCACACCGATTTCATCTTCGCCGTGACCGCGGAGGAATATGGACTGATCGCCTGCATGATCCTGCTGGCCCTGTTTGCTTTCATCGTGTTGCGCGGCCTCTCCAAGGCGTCGCAACAGCCGGACGGTTATATCCGCCTCGCTACTGCCGGCCTCGTGATGCTGTTCGGCTTCCAAGCCCTGATCAATATGGCGGTGAATGTCGGGCTGCTGCCCGCCAAGGGCATGACGCTGCCCTTCATCTCTTATGGTGGCTCCTCGCTCCTCGCCATGGCGCTCACCATGGGCTTCGCGCTCGGTCTCACGCGAAAGCGGCCGAAGACCGACCGGCTCGTCATCTCCGAGAAGGAAGTGCGCCCGCGGAGGCCCGCGCGCGTCAGAGGGCAACCGGCTTGAGCGAGCGTCCCATCCTTCTTGCTGCCGGGGGAACGGGCGGCCATCTGTTTCCCGCCGCCTCGCTCGCGCAAGAACTCAATCGCCGCAACATTCCGGTCGAGCTCGTAACCGATATCCGCGCCGAGAATTATGCCGGTGAGTTCCCCGCCCGCGCCATTCACCGTGTGCCGTCTGCGACGCTGACGAGCAAGTCGCCCTTCGCCGTCGCCGCCACCTTCTCCCGCCTCGGCGTCGGCTATTTCGGTGCGCTCAAACTTTTGCGCAAAATCCGTCCCCGCGCCGTGATCGGTTTCGGCGGCTATCCCACGCTGCCTCCGATCATCGCCGCGCGGACGCTGAGCATCCCGACCGCCATTCACGAGCAGAACGCGGTGATGGGCCGCGCCAATCGGCTACTTTCGCGTTTCGCCGACCAGGTCTTTGTCTCTTATATGCCGACGCGGTCGCTGCCGACCGCGCAGGCCACCAAGGCCGTGCTGACTGGAACGCCGGTGCGCGATGCGGTGCTCTCCCTCCGCGACGTTACTTACGCGCCGCCCGATATCTTGGGCCGCCTACTGATCCTCGTCTTCGGCGGCAGCCAAGGCGCGCGCTTTTTCTCCGAGATCATGCCTCAGGCGCTGCCGCGACTGCCTGAAGCGATGCGGAACCGCGTCACCCTGGTGCAGCAATGCCGCGAGGAAGATCTCT
>JANWJA010000118.1 GCA_025449615.1 Methyloceanibacter sp. | reverse complement strand
AGCATGGGCTTCCGCAGCTTCGTGCCGCTGGTCGCGGCGTGCCCCGGTTGCGGGCGCACGACCTCCACCACGTTCCAGGAGCTCGCCCGCGACATCCAGGATTTCATCCGCGACTCGATGCCGGAGTGGAAGCGCCGATATCCGGGCGTGGAAACGCTCAACGTCGCGGTGATGGGCTGCATCGTCAACGGGCCGGGCGAATCGAAACATGCCGATATCGGCATCTCGCTGCCGGGTACCGGCGAAGCGCCGGCGGCGCCAGTGTTCGTCGACGGCAAGAAGTCTGTAACCTTGCGTGGGCCGAATGTCGCCGCCGACTTCAAGCAGATGGTGATCGACTATATCGAGCGGCGCTACGGCCAGGGCGCGATCGGACGAAGCGCGGCGGAGTAGGGGACGGATATGCGTTTGGGGGTGTTGGCGCTCTGCGTTCTGCTCGGCACGATGACGGCCTTCGCGCAGGACGAGGAGGAGGGCCAGGAGCAGCCGAAGACGGAGGCGAAAGATGCTTGGCTCGGCTGCTGGACCAAAGTCTATGACGCCGCGCATCTCAAACAGCATACTGGTCAGCTCGTAACCGCGATGACCGTGGTCGTCACCGCGCGAACGCCGGAGGGCGATGAGGACAAGGGCAACTACCTCGCCGAGATCCGCGCCAATTTCCGCAACAAGCCTGAGACTTACGCCAATCAGGATGGCGCGCGCTGCGAGGCAGTCGGCGCCAATAAAGACAAGCTGCATTGTGTCACGGACGGCGTATTCCTGTCAGACTTCTGGCTGGAGCAAGCTGCCAAGAATGTGAAGCTCGCCCTGCGCGACGCGAACGAAGACGTCGTGCTGGTGCCAGGCGTCGAAACAGCCGCCTTCGTGCGGCTCACCCCCGCCAATCCCGAGCACGCGGCGTTTTTGCTGCAGCCGAGTTGCGCCAAGCCCGCACCGGCGAAGCCGGCGGCGGAATAGCGGTCACGAGGTTCGCGCACCACTCTCAAACCCTGATATGCTCGAGTCTTCACCGTCGACACTGACGACCCAAGCATGGACGGGATTGCGGGAACGCCGCCCACCTCAATCACGCCACGCAATACGCGCTCCTCGGCAGGAGGCAGGGGTACCTAACTAGCCGGCGAGTTGCGCTGTCAAATTGACCACGAGCGCGATGACCGTGGTGTTGAAGAAGAACGACAACAGCCCGTGTCCCATAACCACGCGGCGCATGACATGCGAGGTAACACAGACATCGGAGGTCTGCGCTGTGGTGCCGACAACAAAAGAGAAATAGAGAAAGTCGAGATAGTCGGGCACGCGGTCTTCGGGAAAATTGAGGCCGCCGCCGTGGGCAGAGAGAGCGCCTTTCACCTCTCTGTGGAACTCGTGGGCGTAATAGGCGGCGAACACGATATGGATGAGAAACCACGACACCAAAATGGTGGAGAAGGACAGCGCGAAGATCAGCGTTCTTTCAGGTCCGTGTTCCTTGTTCAACGCCGAGAGCTGCAACACGAGAGCGAGCAGCGTGGCAACCGAGCCCACAATGACGGCGACGAGAAGGACCGCTCGACTGGCGTCTTCAAGACTGGCTTGACGCTTGATGCCTTCGATCTCGGCGCGGGTCATCATCACAAGCAGCAATACGATAAACAGCCATCCCGCGGTGTTCCATGCTGCGAGAAACCGCAATAGTGGCTGATCGAGCGGCGCGTAGATCCAAACCGCGATGCCGACGAAAATAGCAATGATGAAGCGGATATGGGCATAGGCCATCTCGCCCAGGGTCATGGATCGACTCGTCTGCGGGGCCTTCCGACTTCGGTTTGCCATGGGTCTAGCTTTCACGGGTTGCGACGAAGCGGGCGGCTTCGGCGAGTGGCTCGGCCTCGGCCCCGAGGGGCGCAAGAGCAGATTCGGCATCACGAATGAGGCCGGCAAGCTTCGCCTTGGCGCCATCAATGCCAAGCAGCGCGATGAAGGTTGCCTTGCCGCGCGCGGCGTCTTTGGCGGCGGTCTTGCCAAGCTTGGCGGTGGTGCTTTGCGCGTCGAGGAGATCGTCGGCAAGCTGGAAGGCTTGGCCAAGGGCTGTGGCATAATCGAGCAACGCGCGTCTCGCGTCCGGCTTGGCCCGGCCGAGCACGGCACCGGCCTCGCAGGCGAATTTGAACAACGCACCGGTCTTCAGCGCTTGCATCCGCAAAGTCTCGTCCATGTTCAGGCTGCGGCCTTCGGCTTCGAGATCGAGCGCTTGCCCAAGCACCATGCCGTGCCAGCCTGCGGCTTGAGCGAGAAGCGATACCAGCTCGACGCGGATGGCGGGATCGGGATCGACTTCTGGTCTGCTCATGATCTCAAAAGCGAGCGTCAGCAAACCGTCGCCGACGAGGACCGCGGTCGCCTCGTCGAAGGCGATATGGGTGGTGGGGCGACCGCGCCGCAAATCGTCGTCGTCCATGCAGGGCAAATCGTCATGCACCAACGAATAGCAATGGATGCATTCGAGCGCGGCGGCGGTCTCGAGCCCTTGAGCCTCGGGAACGCCGAACACCCGCGCGGACGAAACCACGAGAAACGGGCGTAAGCGCTTTCCCGGCCCCAGCAAAGCGTAGCGCATGGCCTCGCCAAGCCGAGTCGATGCGACCGGGATCAGGGCGTCGAGCTTCCGCTCGGTGAGCTTGGCGATGCGTTCGAGTTCGTCGGCAAAATTCATGGGTTTTGCTTGGCGGGAGGCGGCGTCCCCATGCCGCAAGGTCTTGGTCATCAATACCCTAATACCACGTTGCTCGACGCGGCAACTCAAGGGTAAAAGCGCAACCAATGAGGATTGAGGAAGCCATGGCGGCGCGGAAGCGGAGGCGAGACAGGCATCCCTGGATCCGGCGCGCCGTGTGGCTGATGGGCATCGCGTTCGGCGTACTCGTCATCATCATGGTCGTCTACCGCTTCATCAACCCGCCTTTCACGCCGATGATGCTGGTGGACAAGCTTCGGGGCGAGACCCTGGAGCGGCGCTGGGTGCCGATCGAGCAGATCTCGCCGAACCTGCCGCTTGCGGTGATCGCGTCTGAGGACGGGCAGTTCTGCCGGCATTGGGGCGTGGATTGGGGCGCGGTCAGGGAGGCGATCAAGGAGGCGCGGAAGCGCGGCGAATTCAGGGGCGCCAGCACCATCACCATGCAGACGGTGAAAAACCTGTTCCTGTGGTCGCCCAGAAGCTATGTGCGGAAGATCATCGAATTGCCGCTAGCTTATCTGATGACGATCATCTGGCCGAAGCAGCGCACCATCGAGGTCTATCTGAATATTGCCGAATGGGGCCCCAGCATTTACGGCGCGGAAGCCGCGAGCCAGCATTATTTCCATAAGAGCGCCGCGGCGCTGACGCGGCATGAGGCGGCGCTGCTGGCGGCGGCGTTGCCAAGTCCCTTGACCCGCAATCCAGGGCAGCCGGGCCCGCGAATCTTGCGGCACGCGGCCGCGGTCGAGCGGCGCATGCCGACCATGGAAGATCGCGTAGCTTGCGTGTCGCATTAGGGAAAAAAGCGGGAAATCCGGCACTGGCCAGGGGCAGCGATTGCCACTATAAGGCGGGCTCAAACGAAATAATCCACGAAAATTAAAGGCTCCACGATGGCTGTTCCCAAAAGAAAAACCTCGCGCATGAAGCGCGATAACCGGCGTTCCCACGACGCGCTGAAAGCCCCGACCTATGTCGAGGACAAGGAATCGGGCGAGCTTCGCCGGCCGCACCATATCGATCTCAAATCGGGCCGTTATCGCGGGCGCCAGGTGCTGAAGGTCAAAGAAGAGGCTTAAGCCCGAACAACCGGCGCGAATAACGCCGGGGATCGAAAGGGAACGCATGGTGGTCGTCGAGCCGACTCCTGAGCCGAAGACGACGCGAAGATATCGTGGCCGCACGAGTTGGCTCAGCGTGGTTCCCACGCTCTTGATCCCCTGGATCGTCTATAACGCGGTCGCGGCGACCGGGGTCGAGCTCAATCATCCACTGTTCGAAATCACGCTGCCGTCGGCCGCGCCGCCTTGGGCGTTCACGGTAAGCGACGCGGTACTGCTGCTCAGTCTGGCGCTGCTGTTCTTCGAGATTCTGAAATCGACGCGCACCGGCGGCAATTCGGTTGCCGACCATGCGCTATCGATGATCGTGTTCGTGCTCTATCTGATCTGGTTCCTGGTGGTGCCGACCGCGGCGACGTCGCTGTTCTTCTTGATCACGATCATCGCGCTGATCGATGTCGTGGCCGGGTTCTCGGTCACCATTCGCGCCGCGCGCCGCGACTACAGTGTTGGCGGCGAGGGATAGCGGTTAGTCGTTAGCGCTTTGAGAGCTGTTCGAGCCGTTGCTGCATCGCCGAGAGCTCGGCTTTCAGCGTGGCGATTTCGTCATCGCTCTGATTGCCTTGCGAGGACTTTGGCTCGGGATTCTTGCCATCGCTCGCCTCCGAGGAGGCGAACGGGCTGAACAGGCCGAGAGCCTTCTCGAAGGTGATGAAATTCTTGCGCACCTGCTCTTGCATGGCCTCGAAGGCGGCGGTGCCGAAGGTGGTGGCGAATTTCTGGCGATAGTCTTCTTGCTGCCGGGTGAGTGAATCCAAACTGAATTCGAGATAGCTCGGCACCAGGCGCTGCATGCTGTCGCCATAGAAACGGATCAGCTGGCGCAAAAAGCCGATCGGCAGAAGGTTGGTGCCCCGGCTTTCCTGCTCGACGATGATCTGGGTCAGGACGGCGTGGGTCAAATCCTCACCCGTCTTGGCATCAAACACGACGAAATCGCGCTCCGACCGCACCATTTCGGCTAGGTCCTCGAGCGTCACATAGGTGCTCGTGTCGGTATTATAGAGCCTGCGGTTCGCGTATTTCTTGATAATGACCGGGCGGCTCTCCTGGTCGGTGTCCCTTGCCACGTCTCTCATGCTCCCAGGCCCACTAAAATCTAACGCTATAATCTATACCGCACCTGCGAAATCCCTAGCACGATTTTTGTGCGGGGCACCAGAGGCTTTGCCGCAGCCTTAATAGGCGCCTTAGGCTTCCAAGCGGCCGTTCACTAAGCTATGACCTTGGCTCAATTGGGTTAGTGGAGATAGGGATGAAGGACGAAGACATTGTGATCGTCGGCGCGGCGCGGACGCCAGTCGGCTCTTTCAACGGCTCATTATCGAGCCTGCCCGCGCATCAATTGGGCGAAGTTGTCATCCGGGCCGCGCTTTTGCGCGCCGGGGTCAAAGCCGACGAGGTCGACGAAGTGATCATGGGCCAGGTGCT
>JANWJA010000117.1 GCA_025449615.1 Methyloceanibacter sp. | reverse complement strand
GAGTGCACCCGAGATGTTCGGCGCCAATGAAACTCACCGATTCGAAACCTTGGCGCGCCAAGTCCGCATGCGCCGCTTCGGCGGCGATTGCTATAATTATTGCCTGCTGGCGATGGGTCAACTCGACTTCGTGGTCGAAGCTGGGCTGAACGCCTATGATATCTTGGCGTTGATCCCGATCATCGAGCGCGCCGGCGGCATGGTCACCACCTGGGACGGCGGCGACCCGAAAGACGGCGGCAACATCCTCGCCGCGGGGGACCCAAAGCTGCACGCGGCGGCGATGCGGGTGCTGTCGGCCTAACCCGCGCGCCGCATCACGGCGCCGGTGACGTAGGCATCGAACGCCGCCCAGAATTGCTCGCGGATCAGGTCGCGCTCTTGCATGATCTCGTGACGGGAACCGCGCAGCACGATTTGCGATCCGGCTTTGAGCCGCATTGAAAAGGCCTCGATCGCCTTGCTGGAAACTATATGGTCGTCACCGGCCGCCAACATCAGCACCGGCACGCGCAAGCGCGAGGGGAAGCTCTCGCTGTCGATGTCCGCCATGGCCTCAAGCGCCGCATGCACCCACCCGATCGTGGGCGGTCCCACTGCTAGCTTCGGGGCCACCGCCACGACTGACTGATTGCGCAAGAAGCGCTCGCGGTCCGACGTCAACGGATTGCCTTCGAAATTCTGGCTGGCGAGATATTCCTTCATGCCGCCCGGCACCATGATGCCGCCGAAGCCGGAGAATGAGATGATTTCTGTCACCTGCCGCACGGCCAAAACCGGCATGGGCAGTCTTGCGATCTTCAGCATCGGCGCGGTGAGCACCATGCGCGAGAACCAGCAGCCCTTCTTGGTCGCCGCTTCGAGCAGGATGGTCGCAGCCATTGAATGGCCGAGCGCGAAGAACGGCGGCGGACAATCCGGCAGCACGACGTCGGTCATGAAGCGGCTGAGGTCGCTCTCATAGTCGCTGAAGTCCCGGACATGACCTTTCAGCGGATTGCCGGCGAGCCTGCTCGATCCGCCCTGCCCGCGCCAATCCATGATGGCGACGGCAAAACCGCGACGGCGAAGCTCACCCACCACCTCGAAATATTTCTCGATGAATTCGCTGCGGCCGGGAAAGATGCAGACCGTGCCGCGCCGCTCCTTCAGCGCCGAGGGCCAACGTGCATAGCGTACCCGCACATTCTTCTTGATGTCGAGAAAGCCGGTCGCCGCTCCGAGCGGGATCGGGTTCTTCGGTGTCGCGATGAGGTCCATGAGATGCTGCTCTCCTAAGGAAGGTCTTACCTCACCAAGCTCTCACCGCACCACAGATTTCCAGCAGCAAAAGGGCGGCGCTTTGGTCGAGACACCGACACTCTCGCCTTCCCCGTTCCTCCCGCACAATCTTGGCGTTTTCGTCTTTATTATCAATGATCTACGCCTCTTGACGGCGCGGCTCGCGATTCCCATATCGCGTGATGCGCAAGGCCAAATGGCTTGCGCATCTTTGCCCGGCTCGATCACGAGCGGGCTCCCAAACCATATCGCTTCATCAGGAGGATGTGACATGAGGCAATTCGATCTTACCCCACTCTATCGTTCCACCATCGGCTTCGACCGGCTCGGTTCGTTGCTCGATACGCTCGGCTCGTTCGAGGGCGAGGCGCCGAGCTACCCGCCCTACAATATCGAGCGCGTCGGTGAGAACGACTACCGCATCTCCATGGCCGTGGCCGGCTTCGGCGACAGCGACCTCAATATCGAGGTGAAGGAGAGCACGCTCACCGTCAAAGGCGAGAGGCTGACCGAGAAGGAAGACACCACCTTCCTGCATCGCGGCATCGCGTCGCGGAGTTTCGAGCGCCGCTTCCAGCTTGCCGACCACGTCGTGGTCAAGGGCGCGAGCCTGGAGAATGGTTTGCTGCATATCGACCTCGCGCGCGAGCTGCCCGAGGCCAAGAAGCCCCGGACCGTGCCGATTACGACTGCCAGGGCCGAGAAGCCCAAGGTCATCGACAGCCGCGCTGCCTAATCGGCGCTAGCGTCGCAACGCAACAACAAGAGGGGCGCTCTCTTTTACCGAGGGCGCCCTTCTCATTTTGGCAGGTGCTTGGGAGAGAGCCTGCGACGTCCCGCTTCGGCACGAAGAACAAATTTCCGGAAGCGCGACGGCGGAAGCCTAGCAGTCGCGCTTTACGCTGGGGTTAAGCCTTTGAAATAGGCACATTCTATTTTTTTAAGACTTCGTTAGGCCTATTGCCGCGGCGGGCCGAAAATTCCAACAATCGCGCCGCTTGTCATCAGCCCCGAGAGATTGGTTTCGAGGTCGAAGCCGGGAGCGGATCCGAGCGCAGCCTCCGCTGCCTCTCCAATTCTGTTTCCAGCCCGCAACTTTTCGATGAACGTCACCGCACCCGTCGGCAGCCTTCTGATCTCGACTTCGAGATGGGGCCGCAGCGCCAGCGCATCTTCGCCTTGCGACTCGAGCTTTGTCTGCGGCAGCGGCTCGTTTCCCTCTTCGTGCAATTCGTAGATGGTCACGATCGGATAGGCTGAGCTCACAAAGCCAAGCGAGGGATGTAGCTTCAACACGACGCCGCCCGCATGATCTGCGACAGAGGCGAGTTCCTCGAGCGGGACCGGTGCGGCATCGGCGGCGTGATAGGCCGTGTGCCAGGCCAATTCGAGCGCGGCCATGTCTGCGAGATAAGGCACCGATCCTGCCGGCTCGAAGCTTGCGACAAAGGCCGGAAAGCTTTCGCCATAACGCAACAACACCGCCGAACGCGGCGGCTCCTGCTCGACATAGACCCGCGCCATGGCGCGGAAGAACTCAGCCCCGACCAGTCGCGACACCACGGGAAACCGGGCCTGCACCACATCGATCAGGCTGGAATAGACATTGTTGCGATAGACATTGAAGCGGCGATGCGGCTCGCCACCGGACTGTCTCGTAAGCTCCGCCGGCAATTGCTCGCGCGCCGAGAGGATCGCGGCGGCAAAGTCCTGCTGTAGCTTGCTAGGATCGCCCATGGTTGCTGCGCCGATCGGCGATGATGGCGTCGGCGCGTTGCGCCTCGGCGAAGAGCACCAGCCATTCCGGCACATCGTTGTCCCATTCGATCAGCGTCGGCTTCGGACCGCTTCGCGCAATCGCGCGGGCATAGAGCTTCCACACAGGATCGGCGATCTCATGTCCATGATCGTCAATCAGGAGCGCAGAGCCATCGTCATCAATGTCCTCGGCATGGCCACCGAGATGTATCTCGCCAACATGCTCGATCGGAAACGCATCGATATAGGTTTCAGGCTCGAAGCCATGATTGACCGCCTGAACGAACACATTGTTGACGTCGAGCAGGAGCCCGCACCCGGTTCGCCGCACAATCGCCCGCAAAAACTCAATCTCGCTCATCGTGGCGTTGTCGAACGCCACATAGGTTGAAGGATTCTCGAGCAGCATCCTCCCCCCGAGCACGTCTTGCACCTCGTCGATGTGATCGGAGACCCGCGCCAGCGTCTCGTCCGTGTAGGGCAGCGGCAGAAGATCGTTGAGATAGACATTGTCGTGGCTCGACCAGGCGAGATGTTCCGAAAACAGCGCAGGCTCGTAGCGCAGAGCGAGATGTTTCAGCCGCGCCAGATGTTCCTTGTCGAGCGGCCCGGCGCCGCCGATCGAGAGCCCCACGCCGTGGAGTGAGATTGGATAGAGGGCGCGCACCACCTCCATGTAATGGTGTGGCGGTCCTCCCTCGCCCATATAATTCTCGGCGTGAATCTCGAACCAGCCGATGCCGGGCCTCGTTTCGAGGATCTCGCGGTAATGCTGCGGCTTCAGCCCGACGCCGGCGCGTGGCGGGAGCGGACCATTTGGCCTTTGAGCAGCAGCGTCGGTCATCGAAGCATTATGCCGGAGGCAGATCGCGGTCGAGCGGGTCCAGGCTTCCTTTCCGTCCATCCGGAAGCTCCAAGGTGGTGCAGGTGCCCTTGGGGACCTGCTTCCAGACATTGCCCTGATAGTCGATCTTTGACGTTCCGGCACAGCCCGATGAGCCGGCGGCGCAGTCGTTGTCGCCGGCCTTGGCGGCGCCGTAGCATTTTTCCTTGGTGGGATCGTCAGCCGCGGCGGCCTTTCCGTTCATCCCGGCTGCTCCGAGCGCGGCGGCGAATGCGCCGGCGACTGCGAGACCCGCAGTAATCTTTGCCCTGTCGTCCATCTGTCTCCCTTTCTTGCTATTTTGGTTGAAGCTCATGGCCCGATTAGAGGATGCGAAGTAGTCGCGGGCAACGCTCTGAGCGTCAAGTCAAGCCGAGGTGAGGGCCCGTGAGGCTCGGGCCAAGGTCCCCTTAATCCCGCTTGACGTATATTGGAAACCTGTCATTTTGGACAGGAATAGGACAGGCTTACTGACCTTTGTCCGTGTACCAAATAAGGGTGCAAAAGGGCGCGGCAGTAGACCCTTCTCCGTCCTTGAGCGGTTATTGAGGCGAAGGCGCTAAGCCCTCGCGAACTCTGCTCCCGGTGCCGATCCAACCCTTTGTGAAGGAGCGCCGGGACAGGTGTCGCGTGGGTTGCGATGTCACCATGGTTGTCGAGTTGAAAGATTTGCGCAACAAGGGGACGGTGCGTTTGGGCGCTCCGCCGGCGCAAGGACTTTTCGATCCGCTCCGCGAGTACGATGCCTGCGGCGTCGGCTTCGTCGCCGACCTGAACGCAGTGCCGAGCCACAAGATCGTCGAGCACGGCCTCAACATCCTCGTCAACCTAACCCATCGGGGTGCGGCCGGCGCCGACCCGAATGCCGGCGACGGGGCCGGCATGCTGGTGCAGATCCCGCACGCCTTCCTGCAAAAGACCTGTTCGTCGCTCGGGATCAAACTACCCGCCCCCGGCGAGTACGCCGTCGGACAGATGTTCATGCCGGCGAACGAGGCGCAGCGTATCTATTGCGAGTCGACCGTTCAGCGCGCGGTCGAGGCCGAAGGCATGCAGGTTCTCGGCTGGCGCGATGTGCCGACCGACAATTCCTGCCTGCCGCAAATGATTATCGAGACCGAACCGCGCCACCGGCAGGTGTTCATCGGACGCGGCAAGTCCATCAAGGATGAGGCGACGTTCGAGCGCAAGCTCTACATCCTGCGGAAAGTCATCTCCAACACCATCAACGGCGACAATGGCGGCCGCGATATCGGCTTCTACACCGTGTCGCTGTCGTGCCGCACGCTGGTCTATAAGGGCATGTTCCTCGCCTATCAGCTCGGCGCCTATTATCCCGATCTGCATCACCCGCTGTTTGCATCAGCACTTGCGCTGGTGCATCAGCGCTTCTCGACCAACACCTTCCCATCGTGGAAGCTCGCGCATCCCTACCGCATGGTCGCGCATAACGGCGAGATCAACACGCTCCGCGGCAATCTGAACTGGATGGCAGCGCGCCAGGCGAGCATCTCGTCGCCGCTATTCGGCAAGGACATTTCCAAGCTCTGGCCCATCTCTTACGAAGGCCAGTCCGACACCGCCTGCTTCGACAACGCGCTCGAATTCCTGGTGCAGGGCGGCTACTCACTCGCCCACGCCGCGATGATGCTGATCCCGGAGGCTTGGGCCGGCAATCCGCTGATGGATGCCAAGCGCCGCGCCTTCTACGAATATCACGCCTGCCTGATGGAGCCGTGGGATGGTCCTGCCGCCATGGCCTTCACTGACGGCAGGCAGATCGGCGCCACGCTCGACCGGAACGGTCTCAGGCCTGCGCGTTATTTCGTCACCAAGGACGGCCTCGTGGTGATGGCGTCGGAAACCGGCGTGCTGCCGATCCCCGAGCAGGACATCGTCAAGAAATGGCGGCTCCAGCCCGGCAAAATGCTGCTGATCGACCTCGACAAGAAGCGGATCGTTTCCGACGAGGAGATCAAGGCCGAGCTCGCGAGCGCACATCCTTATCAGCAATGGCTGGATGCGACCCAGATCCGCGTGCATGAGCTTCCAGGTTCTGCCGCGTCGCTGCCGCGCACCAATGTCAGCCTGCTCGATCGCCAGCAGGCCTTCGGTTACACCCAAGAGAGTCTCAAATTCCTGATGGCGCCAATGGCCCAGACCGGGCAAGAGGCCGTGGGCTCGATGGGCAACGATACGCCGATCTCGGCTCTGTCGAACCGCTCGAAGCTGCTGCACACTTATTTCAAGCAGAACTTCGCCCAAGTGACCAATCCGCCGATCGACTCGATCCGCGAGGAGCTGGTCATGTCGCTGGTGACCTTTATCGGCCCGCGCCCGAACCTGCTCGACCTTGAAGGCACCTCGAAGCAGAAGCGGCTCGAAGCGGCGCATCCGATCCTCAGCAACGAGAATCTGGAGCGCATTCGCGGCATCGGCGATGTGCCCGATAATCATTTCCGCACCGTGACCCTCGACATCACCTTTGCCGCGGACCAGGGCGCGGCAGGCATGGCGCCCGCGCTCGACAGGCTGTGCCGCAAGGCCGAGCAAGGCGTTCGCGCCGGCGAGAACATCATCATTCTGTCAGACCGCGCCATCGGTCCCGATCGCGTACCGATCCCGTCTCTGCTGGCGACGAGCGCTGTGCATCACCATCTCATCCGCGCCGGCCTCAGGACCTCTGTCGGCCTGGTGGTCGAGACCGGAGAGG
>JANWJA010000116.1 GCA_025449615.1 Methyloceanibacter sp. | reverse complement strand
GGCGTGCCGACATTTGCCGCTTGTAGTCCGTCGAAACGCCGCGCGATTCCGGATAACACTTTGCCGGCGCCGACCTCATAAACATTGGTCACGCCTTGTGCCTGCAAATACATCATCGACTCACGCCAGCGCACCATGCCGGTTACCTGCTCTATCAAACGGTTCCTGATCTCCACAGAACTGCTGATCGCCAATGCCAGCACATTAGCGACGAGCGGTACGGCTGGCTCATTGATCTCGACCTTGTTCAGCGCATCGCGCATCGCGTCGGCGGCAGGCTTCATCAGGGCGCAATGGAACGGCGCGCTCACCGGAAGCAGCACCGCGCGCCGCGCGCCGAATTGCGGGCCGAGCTTCACCGCGCGCTCAATCGCTGCCCGCGCCCCGCTAATCACCACCTGTCCAGGAGCATTGTCGTTCGCGGCTTCGCAGACTTGACCCTCGGCGGCCGCAGCAGCGAGCGCCTTGGCCTGGTCGAGATCTGCCCCGAGCAGCGCCGCCATCGCACCCTCGCCAACCGGCACCGCCTCCTGCATAGCCTTCCCTCTGATCTTGAGCAGCCGCGCCGTATCGGCAACGCTCAAGCTCTCGGCCGCAGCGAGCGCGGAATATTCTCCAAGCGAATGGCCCGCGACGTAAGCAACCTTGTCGCGAAGCTTGATGCCTTTCTCTTCTGCAAGCACCCGCATGGCGGCAAGCGAAACCGCCATCAGCGCGGGCTGCGCATTCTCGGTCAAAACCAGCTCGGTCTCGGGTCCCTCCCACATCAGCTTGGAGAGATTCTGAGAAAGCGCCTCGTCGACTTCGGCGAACACAGCCTGGGCTGCCGGATAGGTCGTGGCGAGGCTTGCGCCCATACCGACGGCCTGGCTTCCTTGGCCGGGAAAAACGAAAGCGATGCTCATAATGGCAGAAAATTCGGCGTGGTTGATTGGGGAGGCCATAGACACCGTGTCCGGCGGCGTCTGTCAAGCGAGGCAGGAAAATCCGGCTTTTGTCGCGCCACAATCACCGTCCGAAAGTTGAAGTAACTCGTTAACCCCGCATGGTAGAAAGAGATAAAGGCCCCCTGTTTCCGAAAGAGGAGAAGATCATGAACCGGAAGATCGTGTTTGGCGCTGTGGCCGCCACAGCGATGATAAGCGCTAGCGTTTTCGCCGACGACACCCTTCCTTGGCCTTGGGCGTCCAAGTCTACGCCCGACCCTGCGCTCGCCGCACTGACTGAGATCGGCGACGTCACAGCGTCAATTGAAAAATCCGACAAGCCCATCGTCTCCATCGCCGTCAACGCCACCGCGCCGACGGCAAATTATTCCGACTTGCAGCTCGTGCCGCGGATGGGCGACCCGAATGATCTTATTTTTGCCTTCGACGCCAAAGGCCGGCCGCCCCAGGATGTGAATGACGGGGCTGCGACTCCGGTGACGATCAGCGCAAAATACAGCGGCGCACCCGTTGCCAAAGTCGGTGTGATCGAGGTTTACGGCCAAAACGGCTGCAAAGGCTTTTCCATCACCGACAACAAGGCGGTGGAATGCACCTCGCAGTCGATGCCGCAGCAATAAGGAGGGTCGCGACTTTGCCCGCCGAGGCCCTTGCAAACTTGCGGCAAAGCCGTATAAAGCCCGAATTATCAGCACTTCCCGGTCGGAGGCTGAACGGAGGGCCGCTCTCTATAGAGTGGTAGGCCAAAAGCCGGCCTCCCGTGTCTCCGCTCCCAAGGGTCATCTACTTGGGCCTTTCCTTCTTGAAGGCCCATGTGAGGCTTTGCACCGGGGTTATGAGAAGGAAAGGCACATGCCGCTCTACGAGCATGTTTTTTTGGCGCGCCAAGATATCTCGGCGCAGCAAGTTGAAGGCCTGGTCGACAGCTTCCGCTCGATTATCGAGTCGAATGGCGGTTCGATCGGCAAGACGGAATATTGGGGCGTCAGGTCCCTCACCTTCCGCATCAAGAAAAATCGCAAAGCTCATTTCGAGCTGATCAACATCGATGCACCGCCGGCGGCAGTCGCCGAGCTCGAGCGCCAGATGCGGCTCTCCACCGACGTCATTCGCTTCCTCACCGTGCGCGTCGACGAGCACGAGGCCGGACCTTCGGCGATGATGCGTCGCTCCGAACGTGACGACCGAGATGGCCGCGGCGACCGTGGTGATCGCGGTGACCGCTTCGATCGGGATGGCAGGCGTGGACCGCCGCGTCGCGATCGCGATCGTGACGACCGGCCGGCGCCCCGTGCCGAGGTCGAGCCGCTAGCTTTCGAAGCCGTCGAGGGCGACGAGGAGGCCGTATAAATGAGTATGACCCAGACACAAACAAGGCGCCCGTTCTACCGCCGTCGCAAGACCTGTCCCTTCACCGGCGATAAGGCACCCAAGATCGATTACAAGGATGTGCGCCTGTTGCAGCGCGACGTATCGGAGCGCGGCAAGATCGTGCCGAGCCGGATCACGGCAGTATGCGCCAAGAAGCAACGTGAGTTAGCTCGCGCCATCAAACGCGCGCGCTTTCTCGGTCTGTTGCCGTATCTGATCCAGTAGCCGAGGCTAGAGTAAGCCAAGGCTTGACTGCCTAGTTGGGGCCGGAGCGATCCGCCCCCTAACCGCTCCGAGGAGCCGGGACAGCGACAAATGCCGATAGCGTTCATCATTGGTGCAGGTTCAGGGGTCGTCTCCGCGGCGCTCTTTGCTTCGGCTGCGACCGCAACGGCAATCGCCGCGATCCTGTTCTATCTCACGCCGCTGCCGCTTGGTCTGGCCGGGCTCGGCTGGGGCGCCTCTGCCGCCGCGATCGCCGGTCTTGTCGGCACCTTGCTCATCGCCTTGGTGCTCGGGCCCGGTCCCGCCGGCGCTTTTGCGGCGGCAGCCGGAATGCCGATCGCTCTTCTCTCTTATCTGGCGCTGCAGTCGCGGCCGATCATGGTTCAAGCGGACGGCACCCCGGCCGGCATCGAATGGTATCCACCGGGGCGGCTGCTTGGCTGGGTAGCGATCATCGCCGGTGTGCTCGCCGCTGTGATGGTCCTCTATTTTGGCCCCGACGCTGAATCCTATAAGGCGGCGATTGGCAAACTTGTCGATGCGAGTACGTTGAAAGAAGTCGATCCCGAGGGCAAGATTTTCAATGCCGAAGTGATCTCTCGCGCGCTACCCGCCGCCTTCGCCATCATCTGGCTCAGCATCATCCTGTTCAATTTCTGGCTTGCGGGTTTGATCGTGAATGCGTCGGGGCACGCAATGCGTCCTTGGCCGAGGCTCGACAGACTCGACCTTCCCAACGCCTTCTTCATTGTCTTCACCCTCGCGCTGATCGGCTCTTTCTTGCCGGGGCTGCCCGGGCTTATGGCGACGGGCCTCTCCGGCGCGCTGCTCTATGCCTATGTGCTGCAGGGCCTCGCCGTGCTTCACGCTTACACACGCGGGTTCGCCTACCGCTCCTTGCTGCTCGGCGGACTCTATCTCGGAATTGTCTTGATCGGATGGGTGGCGATCGTGGTCGCAATTCTTGGCCTGGCCGAGCCGATGCTTCGCTTGCGCGAACGCGCCACGCTCGGCGGTCTCCCACCCGGCACGGAATGACCTAACAACGAAAACCAGGAGAACCCCATGCAAGTCATATTGTTGGAACGCATCGGCCGCCTCGGCCAGATGGGTGACGTCGTCAACGTCAAGGACGGCTTCGCGCGGAACTTTCTGCTGCCGCAAGGCAAAGCGCTGCGCGCCACCAAATCGAACCGCGAGCGCTTCGAACGCGAACGTTCCCACCTCGAGGCCCGCAATCTGGAGCTCAAGTCGGAGGCCTCAAGCGTGTCGTCGAAACTCGACAAGCAGAGCTTCACCATCATCCGGCAAGCCGGCGATTCCGGTCAGCTCTATGGTTCGGTGTCGACGCGCGACATCGCCGATATTGTCACTGCAGGCGGCTTCTCCATCGAGCGGCGCCAGGTGATGCTCGACAAGCCGATTAAGACGCTCGGCCTGCATGAGGTCCGCGTCTCGCTCCATGCCGAGGTCGAGCCGCATATCGTCATCAACGTCGCCCGCTCACCGGACGAAGCGGCCCGCCAGGCAAGAGGCGAGGATGTCTCGGCCAAAGCGATGAGCGACGCCGAGGACGATGCGCTGAATGCACGGATGGCCGCCACGGCCCTGTTCGAGGAAGGCGTGGAAGCCCCGGTGGTCGCCGAGGACGAAGCCTCCGAGCAGCCAGAGGCATAAGAGAGGTCCCTGCCCCCTTGCTCGTGCCTATTTGGCGGGCAAGGGGCGTGTCCCCTGAGCCAATTGTGGCCGCCTTTTTTCAGCTGTTAGCTTTTAGTCGCTGTCCTCGATGTCCACAGCCCCGGCACCTTAGCCCTGCCACGCTGATCTGCTAGGTCATAGGCATGACCAACGCCCTGATTCGCCACATTCCGGCGGCGCCGGAAACGCCCGCTTTCCGCTCGCCGCCCCATAATATCGAGGCCGAGCAGGCGCTGCTGGGGGCCATCCTTGTGAACAATGAGGCGATCGACCGGGTCTCGTCTTTCCTGAAGCCGGTACATTTCTTCGAGCCTCTTCACGGCCGCATCTACGAGACGGCCTCGAAGCTCGTCATGGGCGGCAAGCGGGCGACTCCGATCACGCTCAAAACCTATTTCCAGAATGACGAGCCCTATGGCGAGCTTCCTGTCCCCCAATATCTGGGGCGCCTCGCCGCCAATGCGACGACAATCATCAATGCAGAGGATTACGGTCACACCATCTACGATCTGGCCATCCGCCGACAATTAATCGACATCGGCGAGACCATGGTCAACACGGCCTTCGACTCGCCGATCGATGCGCCGCCCGCGACACAGATCGAAGCGGCAGAGCAACTTCTCTACGAACTCGCGGAGACCGGCAAATACGGTTCCGGCTTCGAGCCGTTCTCCTCCGCGCTGACTGACGCCATTGACATGGCGGCCAATGCCTATCGCCGCGACGGCGGCCTGTCGGGTCTCGCCACCGGATTCACCGATCTCGACGCTCGCATGGGCGGCTTGCAGCCCTCGGATCTCATTATCGTCGCCGGTCGTCCCTCGATGGGAAAGACCGCGCTCGCCACCAACATCGCCTATCACGTGGCACGGAATTATCGCCCGGACACGGATTCAGAAAATGCGCTTGATGGCGCCGTGGTCGGTTTCTTCTCGCTTGAAATGTCGGCCGAGCAGCTCGCGACCCGCATCATCTCGGAGCAGGCCCATATTCCCTCCGAGCGCATCCGCCGCGGCCGCATCGAATCCGACGAGTTCGACCGCATCGTCGAGGTGAGCCAGGAGCTCCAGAGTCTCCCTCTTTATATCGATCAGACCGGCGGCATCACGGTGGCACAGCTTGCAGCACGCGCGCGGCGGCTGAAGCGACAACGCAATATCGGCCTCATCGTCATCGACTATCTCCAGCTTCTGTCAGGCTCCTCGAAGCGGGCCGCGGAAGGCCGCGTGCAGGAGGTCTCGGAGATCACGACGGGGCTGAAAGCCCTGGCCAAAGAACTGCACGTTCCGATCCTGGCGCTCTCGCAGCTATCGCGCCAAGTCGAGAACCGTGAGGATAAGCGGCCGCAACTGGCGGATTTGCGCGAATCCGGCTCCATCGAGCAGGATGCCGACGTGGTGTTATTCGTGTTCCGCGAGGAATATTATGTCGAGCGCCGGCAACCCCGCGAGAATACCGAAGAGCATGTGAAGTGGCAGACAGAGATGGAAATGGTCACCGGCAAGGCCGACCTGATCATCGGCAAACAGCGCCACGGCCCGACCGGCACGGTGACGCTGCAATTCACGCCGGAATACACCAGGTTCGGCAATCTCGCCTCGGGGGAGCGGCTCCCCGAGCGGCGGGAGTGACGCGAGCCTCACGCGACGACGAAGCGTCTGCCTCCGCAATTCTGACCATCGACCTTGGTGCTCTCGTCGCCAATTGGCTGCGCTTGCGCGAGATGAGCCAAAGGGCCGAATGCGCCGCCGTCGTAAAGGCCGACGCCTACGGGCTCGGCATGGAGCAGGCAGCCTCCGCGTTGTCCCGCGCAGGCTGCAAGACCTTCTTCGTCGCGACCATCGCCGAGGCTGGCAGCCTCCGCGCGCTTTTGCCAGACGCGACCATCTATGTGCTTGGCGGCTTGCTCACGAACACCGCTCCTCTCTTCCAGCTTCACAATTTGCGCCCCGTGCTGAATAGCGAAGCGGAAGTGAAGGAGTGGGCCGAGTATTGCGCGGCGAGCGGTCAGCCGCTTCCTGCGGCGATCCACATCGACAGCGGCATGAACCGGCTTGGCCTGTCGGCCCTTGAGGTCGATGCCATCGCCCCTGTGGCATCGCTTTGGAAAATGTTCGAGCTTTCGTTGATCATGAGCCATCTCGCCTGCTCCGATGAGGTGGGCCATCCCAAGAATGAGCGCCAGCGCAAGATTTTCGATGCACTCCGCGCCAAACTGCCGAGTGCGCCCGCGAGCCTCGCCAACTCCGCGGGCATCCTGTTGGGACGGCAGCACCATTACGACATGGTTCGACCCGGCATCGCAATCTATGGCGGCAGGCCACAGCAGACCGGCGACAATCCATTCCAGCCTGCGGTCACCCTGTTCGGCCGCATCTTGCAAGTGCGCGATGTCGTGAGTGGCGAGACCATTGGCTATGGCGCCACGCGCACGCTGAAACGCCCGACGCGCATCGCCGTCGTCGCCGTGGGCTATGCCGACGGCATCTTTCGTGCACTATCTACGCGAGATGACAAGGAAGGCCTATCGGTTTTCATCGGAGGCCACGCCGCACCGATCCTCGGCCGCGTCTCGATGGATCTCATCACCGTGGATGTGACTACTATTCCGGGCGATATCGCCCGCCGAGGCGAATGGGTCGAGCTGATCGGCCCCAATGTGAGCGCGCAAGCCATGGCCCATCACGCCGGCACCATCGACTACGAAATTCTGACCAATCTCGGCACGCGCGCCCTTAGGCGCTATATCGACGGCTAGAGTTTAAAATCGATTCGATGGCCAAGATCTCCAGAGCGTTCGTTTGCCAGTCCTGCGGAGCGGTCGCGCCGCGTTGGGCGGGCCAATGCACGTCTTGCGGCGCCTGGAACAGCATCGTGGAAGAGGCCGCGACTCCCCCCGGCTCTCCATCGCTCGTTGCCATCAAAGGCGGCAAAGGACGGCCGGTCGCCTTCGAAACCTTGCAAACCCAAACTGAGGACGCGCCCCGCGCCCGAACCGGGCTTGGCGAATTCGACCGCGTGACCGGCGGCGGGCTCGTGCCCGGCTCCGCCATTCTTGTCGGCGGCGATCCCGGCATTGGCAAATCGACACTGCTGTTACAAGTAGCCGCTCGCCTTGCCAGCACCGGCGCGCCTGTCGTGTATCTTTCCGGCGAGGAGGCCCCGGCTCAAGTGCGCATGCGGGCCGAGCGGCTTGGGCTGAAACAAGCGCCGGTCGCGCTCGGCACCGAGACCAATCTCGCCAACATTGTCGCCAGCTTACAGCGCTCCGATCCGCCTACCCTCATCGTGATCGACTCGGTGCAGACGCTCTGGTCGGAAGGGATCGACGCAGCACCGGGCACCATCTCGCAGCTCCGGGCTTGCGCCTCCGCTCTCGTCAGCCACGCTAAGCAGACCGGCTCGACGCTTGTTCTCGTCGGCCACGTCACCAAGGATGGACAGATCGCGGGTCCCAAAGTCATCGAGCACATGGTGGACACCGTGCTCTATTTCGAAGGCCATAGCGGCCACCAATTCCGTATCCTGCGGGCGGTGAAGAACCGCTTCGGTCCGACCGACGAGATCGGCGTATTCGAGATGCGTCATGACGGATTGCAGGAGGTGGAGAATCCGTCCGCCCTCTTCCTCAGCGATCGCGAAACGCAATCTCCTGGCACCGCCGTCTTTGCCGGCATGGAAGGGACAAGGCCGATCCTCGTCGAGATGCAAGCGCTGATCGCCCCCTCTCCGCTTGGCACGCCGCGCCGCGCCGTGGTCGGCTGGGACCCGAGCCGGCTCTCGATGCTGATTGCGGTGCTCGAGGCGCGCTGCGGCATCCGATTCTCCGGCCACGATGTCTATCTCAATGTCGCAGGCGGCTTGAGGCTCGGCGACCCGGCCGCCGACCTCGCTGCAGCGGCCGCGCTCCTCTCCGCCTTTGCCCATCGTGCCGTGCCCGAAGACACTGTCTATTTCGGCGAGGTGAGCCTCACCGGCGCCGTCCGCGCCGTCGGCCACATGGATCAAAGGTTGAAGGAAGCCGCCAAGCTCGGCTTCACCTCGGCCATCGTGCCCAGCGCCTGCGAGCGTGACTATCAAGGCCCGGAAATTAGGCTTCTGCCCCTCTCCCGGCTCGACGAGCTGGTGGCCTGGTTCGGTCTGCCACAATAAAGGCCTTGTTACCCCCGAGAAGTGGCTGAGGACGGCGCCAAAACACCACTGATAATTTGCCCAGGCGTGGCATTTGTGCTTCATGCCCGGGAATCATGGTACGTATCCGCGAAGCTGCAGGAGGCCCCTAGCAGATGCCCGTTTCTTGGCTCGATATCATCCTCGTCGCCATCATGCTGCTCTCTGGCTTCCTGGCCATGGTGAGGGGCTTTACCCGCGAGGTTCTCTCGATCTTCTCTTGGGCCGTTGCGGCGGTCGCTGCCCTCTATCTGACCCCGAAATATTGGACACTCGTCGAGAGCTATTTCCCCTCGCCCGGTTTCGCCCAGATCGCCTTCGCCGCCGGCGTGTTCATCATCTTTCTGATCGTGGTCAGCCTCATCACCTTGAAGATCTCCGACACTGTGCTCGATAGCCGCGTCGGCGCGCTCGATCGCACGTTGGGCTTCTTGTTTGGACTGGCGCGCGGCTTCCTACTCGTCGCCATCGTCTTTATTCTGTTCAGCGCCCTTGCCAGGGTTCAGCCGGAATGGGTGAGTAGCGCGCGCTCCTACCCGATTCTGCAGCAGACCCAAGTCGCCATCGAATCGCTGCTGCCGATGAATCCCGAGCAATATTTGCCGGGGAGCCTGAAGCCTGGGGAGCAGCCTGCTGGTGCGCAGCCCGAGGTGCAAGGCGAGGCGGCGCCTGGAGCAGCACCTGAGGCTGTGCCAGCCGCACCCGCCGCACCAGCTCAGCAATCCGATGCAGAAAAGCCTGCAGATGCGGCGACAACGCCCGCCGAAACTGATACGCAGCGTTGAAGTTGGGTTTACCGAGACTATCTAAGCTATGGAGGTGAGAACGCCCGTGGCAGAGCTACTTGACCCAACGGAAAGCCCGTTGCGCTGGTTCGAAGAGGACCGGCTGCACGAGGAGTGCGGCGTTTTCGGCATTTTTAACCATCCTGATGCCGCCGCCCTCACCGCCCTTGGGCTGCACGCCCTGCAGCATCGCGGCCAGGAGGCGGCGGGCATTGTCAGCTTCGACGGTCATCATTTCCACACCGAGCGCCGACTCGGCCTCGTCGGCGATCATTTCACCTCGCGGCCCATCATTGAGAAGCTCAAAGGCGACGTCGCCATCGGCCATGTCCGTTACTCGACCTGCGGCGATCCTGTGTTGCGCAACGTGCAACCACTCTTTGTCGATCTCGATTCAGGCGGCTTCGCGCTGGGCCATAACGGCAATCTCACCAACGCGCTCACGCTCCGCGAAAGTCTGATCAAAAAAGGCGCCATCTGCCAGTCGACCACCGACACCGAGGTGATCCTGCATCTGGTGGCGCGCAGCGAGAAACATCATTTCGTCGAGAAATATATCGAGGCGCTGCTCCAGGTCGAAGGCGCCTATGCTTTCGTCGGCGTCACCAACAAGAAAATGATCGGCGCCCGCGATCCTCACGGCATCCGGCCGCTCGTGCTCGGCAAGCTCGGCGAGTCTT
>JANWJA010000115.1 GCA_025449615.1 Methyloceanibacter sp. | reverse complement strand
TTCACCGCGCCCTTGGTGGCACGCACGGCCTTCTCCAGCACCGGCGTGAGTTGCCGGCAGGGCCCGCACCAAGGGGCCCAGAAATCCACCAGCACCGGCACCTGTTTCGATGCCTCGACCACATCAAGGACGAAATCCTTGGTGGTCGTGTCCTTGATGAGATCGTCGCCGCCGGCGCCGCCGAGAATTGGGGTATCCAGGGTCATTTCATTCGCCATGTGGGGGCAAAGATGGTCTCAGGCGGGCAGTTTGGCAACTGGGCATTCCGGCGCTCAATCGAGAGGAAGAATCTGGGGCTTGTGCCCGCAAGCCTCGATGAAACGGATCAAATCGCGCGTTGCGATCCTCGTTGTCGCGGTATTCTCGAGCGGATGAAAATTAACCTCGTCGAATTTGAGCAACGTGGCGTCGACCACGGCTGTGACATGGCGGCACCGATCGTTGATCAGCGCAAACGGCGTCACCGAGCCCGGTGTGACGCCGAGCACTTCGGCGAGCAGCTCCGCCTTGCCGAAGCTGAATCGGCCCGTGCCGAGCCGTTTTGACAGCGTCTTGAGATTGACCCTGGTGTCGTCTTTCGCCGCGACGAGCACGAGGTGGCCGTCGCGGTCGTCGAGAAACAGAGTCTTCGTGTGCGCTCCGGGCAGTGTCTCGCGGAGCTCGGTGGACTGCTCGACGGTGAACACCGGCTCGTGCTCGACCGTGACCGCGACGATACCGAGTTCCTCGAGTCGGGCCAGAAGCTGCCGGCGGGTGAGGGGCATGACACCGTTCTTAAGCGATTGGTGCGGCTATAGACATCGGTTTGGCGATCAACTACAAACCGATTTCCGCCTCCCATGCGCGAAAGGAAATTTCTCTTTTGGCGCGGGAGGTTGGCCGGATGCGGGTGTAGCTCAGGGGTAGAGCATAACCTTGCCAAGGTTAGGGTCGTGGGTTCGAATCCCATCGCCCGCTCCAGTTTTCTTCCAAAGGGCAAATCGAAGTCGTTGATATGCGAAGGCCCCCGAAAGGGGGCCTTGCGTTAAGTCAGTTCCGGCGCCGCTTACCAGGGCCCGCGACCGAACCAGAGTTGTTGTTGCCGCTGGAAGGGGATCTGCATCTCGCGCCGCGCCGTGGCCCGGTAGCGCTTCTTCGCCTTCGGTTTGTCCTCGTCAGTGGTGTAGGAGGCCGCGGTCACCTTCGAGCTCGGCAAATCCTTTGCCCAAACCAGGAAGTCCGCACCCTTGGTCAGGCTCGCCGTATTGATGGCGGTGTCGGCGATGATCAGAGACGAGCCGGGAGTGAGTCGCTCGGAGATCTTCTGCCGCAAATCGTCGGGGATCTCGATGCGGTCCAGCGGGTTGGTCGGGGCCTCTTGCACCGCGATCGCCATCCATTTGGTCGAGGTCTCGCCGGGCGCGAATTTCATCGCGGTATAGACGTAAGTGCCGAGCGGCTCGTCCGGATTCTTGAAGGACACCGGGGCGTCGAACACGCGGCCAAATTCCTGCCGGACCCAAAGATGCCCGGCCGGCGGCTCGCCCTTGCCGGCAACTTCATAGACCTTCTTCACCAGCTCATCGTTGAAGCTGCCGGTTTCCGGCATCCCATTCGCCTTCTGGAACGCCTTGATCGCCGTGATCGTCGGGCGGCCGATCGTGCCGTCGAAATTTTGCGGCTCGAGATAACCCAATGAGACGAAAAGATTCTGCACGCCGATGATGCGGTCGCTGTTGGTACGGCGCGTGATCAGGACGCGCAAAGGCGCCTCGGAGCGCGGTTCGGCTGCCTGAATGGCGGCGGCCTTGGCGCCATGGTCGATGATGAGCTCGGCTGAGGTCAGGGGCTTGAGCGAGGGTATCGTCATGGTGGCCGGCGCCGTCAGCGTGGCTTGTTGTGCTGGCGCCGGCTCGGCCTTGATCTCGGGCGCGGGCGAAACTGTCGGTGCCTCTGGGAGCGCTGCTTCTGACTTTGGCTCGGCTTTGATCTCGGGAGCGGGAGACACCGCCGGAGCCTCTGGCGCCGCTTCCGACTTGGGTTCCGGTTCGGCCTTGACCTCGACAACCGCGGCAACGGGCTGAGGCTCTGGCAGGGTCGCTTGCGGCACGGGCTGCTCGGCCTTGACGTCGGGGGCGGGCGCTTCGGCGATCGGCGGCGACACGATCGGTGGTTCGGCCGGGGAGTCGGTCGCCGGTATGTCAGTGGTGACTGCCGCGCTCGGCGCGGGAGCTGCATGCGATTCCGGCTCGCTCGGCTTCGCCTCGCCGACGGCATGGCTGCGAATTGTGACAGGCGCCGGCGTGATCGCATGGATCCGGTCCGGATTGGGTTCGCCGTCATCGGTCGTCGCGGCGTCGTCCAGCTCAGGCGTGCCGCTTGCCGCCTCGCTTGGGGCGTCCGTGGCACTGTTAGGCATCTCGGCCTTGGCGAGGACGATTGGCGCGGTGATGGCCGCCGCCAGCTTTGCACCCGAAGTCAGACTCGTGTGCCGCTCCGGCTCTGGCTCCTTGGCCACCGATGGCGCCGAAGGCAGCGGCAAGGGCTGGAACAAGGCAGGGTGCTCGATAATCTCGGGCGTTGGCCGCCCCTTCGCCACGACCACGTGCTCACCGACCGTCGTGATCTTGTAGAGCTTGGGAGCGAACGAAAACGGCAGTCTAATGCAACCATGCGAGGCGGGATAACCCGGGACCACGCCGGCATGAAGTGCGGTGCCCGACCAGGTGATGCGGTTCATCCACGGCATCGGCGCGCCGCTATAGATGTTTGAGTGGTGATAGAGTTGCTTCTCGAGGATGCTGAAAACGCCGGTCTTGGTGGCGTGGCCAGGCATGCCGGTCGAGACTTGCGAGGTCGTCACAAGCGTGGTGCCGCGATAAACGTCGACCTTCTGCGCGCTCAACGACACGATCAGCGTCATCGGCTCGCCGTTATGGATGTCCGGGATGCCGTCCTCTACGGCTTTGCCGTCGCGCTTGTCCTTCTTGGCTTCGGCGGGTAGCGCAAAGCCAATTGCTGCGACGGCGGCCAGCACCGCAAACCCACGGATAACTCTCCCGGCGACCACGGCCGCCCCGAATTTCGTCTTACGCATACTCACACACCCGGCAGCGGCCGATCCCTCAGCGATCATCCCCGTAAGTCCCTTAAATCCCCGCGAATCAGACTAAGCGGGGGTGGTTAATTTGGCCAGTAGATGCCTTCTGATTACCTAATAGCGCGCAATGTTTTGCGCCCCGCCGCACGAATCGCCAGGCCAATAGAATCACTGGTGAATCTAAGACTTGTTGCGCAGTTCCGGGAGTGGGCGGATCGAGGCGTTTGGCCCCCGCGTGGCGATTAGCTCGCGCCTGTTCCATTCCGGCAACACCCATACGCGCGACTGAGAAGGCTGGCACTCGCTCTGAGGTGTTAAGGAGCACAGCTTCGCGATAACACGAAGGCGAGAATCTGGCTTTACCGCGTTCAGGCAACAAGCCGGATGAGCAATTCCCCTTGCTTCCGGTAGGCGCCGCCAATACATCCCGTGCGACGAGCAATTTGGGCCACTTGTAAAGGGAGGATGCCATGTTGGCACTGTCACATCCGCGCTTCGGTAGCGCGTTTCGCGTGCTTGGTGTTGTGATTGCCGGCATGGTGCTCGCCGGTTGTGGCATCAACACCATCCCAACCTTGCAGGAGAAGGCCAAGGCCGCCTGGAGCGACGTGCTCAACCAATATCAGCGCCGCGCCGACCTCATTCCCAATCTCGTGGAGACGGTGAAGGGCTACGCCACGCAAGAAGAGAAGGTGTTCACCGAGGTAACCGAAGCGCGCGCCAAGGCGACGCAGGTACAGCTTCCGGCCGATATCCTCACCAATCCGGAGGCCTTCCAGAAATTTCAGGAAGCCCAGAGCCAGCTGACCGGGGCCCTCGGACGTCTGCTCGCCATCAGCGAGGCCTATCCCGACCTCAAGTCGAACCAGAACTTTTTGACGTTGCAGTCGCAGCTCGAAGGCACCGAGAACCGCATCTCGATTGCCCGGCACGACTACATCAACGCGGTGAAGGACTACAACACCGAGATCAAGACCATCCCCGGCCGCTGGTGGCGCGCGCTGCTCTATCCTGACGCCCAGGAGATGCAGAACTTCACTGTCGCCGAAGAGACCACCAAGGCGCCACAGGTCAAATTCTAGCCGGCGAGGGCCAGATGGCCTCCATGCCGTGGCGCACGATAGCTGGCGCCGCCTTTATCGCGCTTCTGTTCTGGGTCGGCTCTGCATCGGCAGAGCCGACATTTCCGGTGTTGACCGGCCGCGTCGTCGACGACGCCAATTTACTCAGCGCCAGTGACAAGGCGGCGCTCACCGCCGAGCTGAAGGCGCTCGAAGACAAGAGCTCCGACCAAGTCGTCGTCGTCACCGTGCATTCGCTGCAAGGCTACACCATCGAGGAATACGGCTATCAGCTCGGCCGGCATTGGGGCATCGGCACCAAAGAGCTGAATAACGGCGTGTTGCTCATCGTCGCGCCGACAGAACACAAAGTGCGCATCGAGGTTGGCCGCGGGCTCGAGCCGATCGTCACCGACGCAATTGCCAACATCATCATCAGCACCTCGATGCTGCCGCAGTTTCGCTCCGGCAATTTCGCAGAGGGCATCAAGGATGGCGTGCATGACATAGTGCTCGCGCTTACCGGCGATGCGGCCGAGCTCGAGCAGCGCGCCAAGTCGCGAAAGGACGCGGACCAGCCCGCAATCGATTGGCTGATGGTGATCTTCTGGACCATCATCATTCTGTGGGTCGTCTACAGCATGTACCGCGCCTCGCAGCCCGGCGCCGTCGGGCGCTCGCGTGGCGGCCCCATCATCATGCCCGGTCCTGGCTGGGGTAGCGGCGGAAGCGGCGGCGGCTGGAGCTCTGGCGGGGACAGCGGAGGTGGCGGCTTCTCCGGCGGCGGCGGCGATTTCGGGGGCGGCGGCTCCTCGGGGAGCTGGTAATGCGGCCGTTTAGCGCCAAAGAGCGAGGCGAGATCGCCGACGCGATCACAACGGCGGAAGCCACGACCAGCGGCGAAATCGTGGTGGTCGCCGCCGCTGCCAGCAGCGGCTACTACGCCAATGCGTTGATGTGGGCCGCGATCGCAGCCCTCAGCGTGCCGCTGCCGCTGATCCACACCACGAAAATGCCGATCGAATATATCTATCTCATTCAGCTTGGCGTCTTTCTTGTCGGTGCCATGCTGACGCAATGGGAGAGCTTCCGCTTCGCCATCGTTCCTGCCGGGGTGAAGCGCGCTCGCGCGCATCAGCGCGCCGTCGAACAGTTTCTCGTGCAGAACATGCACACCACCGAAGGCCGTACCGGCGTGCTGATCTATGTCTCGTTCGCCGAGCGTTATGTCGAGGTGATCGCCGATAACGGCATCTACAAGAAAGTCCCGCATCAAGTTTGGGAGGGCGTCGTCGCCAAGCTCACCCACCATCTTGCGCGGCATGAAAGGACCAAGGGCTTGGTCGAGGCGATCGCGACCTGCGGCAAGGTGCTCTCTCAACATTTCCCGCCGGATCAAGGCAACAAGGACGAGCTACCCAATCATTTGATCGTGCTCGATGGTTATCGAGGCTACTAGCCGCGAGGCGTCGCGACCTCCGGCCGGGCCGCTCGCCGTCGCGAGTTGGGCCCTGTTCGACTGGGCCACGCAGCCTTTTTACACGCTGGTCGTCACCTTTCTGTTCGCGCCTTATTTCGTCAACGGCTTCGTCGGTGACGCGGACTGGGGCGCAGCAATCTGGGCTTATGCGACGGGCGGCGCCGAATTGCTCGCGGCCATCGTGGCGCCGGTGCTTGGCGCCATCGCCGACGCAGGCCGCCCGCGCAAACCTTGGATCGCCGGTTTCTCAGTCTTGCTTGTGCTCGGTCTTTGCGGGCTGTGGTTCGCTTATCCAGGCCGCGCCGATCTGATCCCGCTCGTGCTGCTGTCGTTCGGCTTGGCGACCATCGGCGCCGAACTCGCCACCGTCTTCAACAACGCCATGATGACCTCGCTGGTTGCGAACCGGCGGCTTGGGACCCTATCCGGCGCCGGCTGGGCCATCGGCTATGTCGGCGGCCTCGTTAGCCTCGCCATTGTCGCGGGCCTCATCGTGGCCGATCCCAGTTCCGGCAAGACCTTGCTCGGTCTCGCGCCGGTCGTACCACTCGATGAAGTCTCCCGCGAAGGCGATCGTCTGATCGGACCGTTCTGCGCCCTCTGGTATCTCGTCTTCGTGCTGCCGCTCTTTCTCTTCACGCCAGACGTGCCGCGCACGAAGTTTCAGTCCGAGCAGGTGAGGGCAGGGCTGTTTCATCTCGTCGAGCGCGTAAGACATCTCATTCGCGATCACGCCCAGGTCGCCCTCTTTCTTCTGGCGCGCATGCTCTATGCCGACGGGCTCGGCGCCATCTTCGCCTTCGGCGGCATCTACGCCGCGACGGTGTTTGGCTGGGGCGCGACTGAGCTCGGTCTGTTCGGCATCATTCTCACCATCAGTGGGACGATTGGCGCTGCTCTCGGCGGTATCCTCGATGACCGCTTCGGATCGAAACGTTTGATCGCGACCATGCTCGTGGTGTTGATCATCGCTTCGCTCGGCGTGTTGTCGGTGGACCAGGACCAGGTGCTATTCGTGATGAGCGTCGTGCCCAAGCTTCCGGGTAGCGCGGCGTTCAGCTCGACCGGCGAGCTCGTCTATCTCGGCTTTGCCATTCTGATCGGCCTCACCGCCGGACCGATTCAATCGGCGAGCCGCACGCTTCTCGCCAGACTCTCACCGCCGGACAAGACCACGGAGTTCTTCGGCTTCTTCTCCTTCTCCGGCAAGATCACCGCCTTCGCCGCGCCGCTCACGATCGGTGCCGTGACGGCGGCGACCGAAAGTCAGCGCATCGGCATCGCCACCTGCTTGCTATTTTTATTAGGAGGTCTGCTGTTGTTGCTTCGCGTCAAGCCTGCGCCAACAAGCTAATGCCGGAAATGCCGCATGCCGGTGAACACCATGGCGAGGCCGGCCGCATCCGCAGCCGCGATCACCTCCTCGTCGCGCATCGAGCCTCCAGGCTGAATCACCGCCTTGATCCCGGCCTCGGCGATCACGTTCAGCCCGTCGGCGAAAGGAAAGAACGCGTCGGACGCGGCGACCGCGCCTTCCGTCAGCGATGTCGGCACCCCCAAAGCCTTTGCCGCATCGCCCGCCTTCCAGGCGGAAAGCCTCGCCGCATCGACGCGGCTCATCTGCCCGGCGCCGATCCCAACCGTCGCTCCATCCTTCACATAGACGATCGCATTCGACTTGACGTGCTTAGCGACGGCGAAGGCGAAAATCAGATCGGCAAACTCCTCGTTGCTCGGCCTCCGCTTGGTCACGACCTTGAGATCGAGATCGGCGACCACGCCGCTGTCGCGCGACTGCACCAGGAACCCGCCCGCGACGGAGCGGAATGACACGCCGCCCGCGCGGTGGTCCGGCAGCCCGCCTGCAAGCAAGAGGCGCAGATTTTTCTTCTCCGCGATCACCGCCTTGGCGTCGTCGTCCGCCTCGGGCGCGATGATCACTTCGGTGAAGATCTTGGCGATCTCTGTCGCCGTCTCCTTGTCGAGTTTGCGATTGAGCGCAACGATGCCGCCGAAGGCGCTCACAGGATCGCAGCGAAACGCATTCAGATAGGCCTCCTTCAGCGTCGTCGCGACGGCCGCGCCGCAAGGATTAGCGTGCTTGATGATCGCGACCGCCGCTTCTTGCGCCGGGTCGAACTCGGCAACGAGCTCATAGGCTGCGTCGGTATCGTTGAGGTTATTGTAGGAAAGCTCCTTGCCTTGCAGCTGGATCGCGGTCGCGATGCCGAAGCGGCGTTCGGTCGAGCGATAGAACGCCGCCCATTGATGCGGGTTCTCGCCATACCGCAGTGTCTGCGCCAGCGTGCCGGCAAAGGTACGGATTTCTGGCGCGCGCTCTTCAAAAGTGTCGGCGAACCAATTGGCGATGGCAGAGTCATATTGGCTCGTCCGCGCATAGGCCTTGGCGGCGAGCGACTTACGCAAAGCCAGCGTCGTTGCGCCGTCATTCGCCTCCATCTCGGCGAGAACTTTGGAATAATCCGTGGGCTCGACTACCACCGCGACCGATGCATGGTTCTTCGCGCCCGCGCGGATCAGCGCAGGTCCGCCAATGTCGATACTCTCGATGCAGCTGTCATAGTCGGCGCCGGTTCGGACCGTCATCTCGAACGGATAGAGATTGACCACCAGCAAATCGATCGGCGGGATCGCGAATTCGCTGAGCGCCCTCTCATGCGCTTCGTTGCCGCGCACCGCGAGCAAGCCGCCATGAACTTTCGGATGCAACGTCTTCACCCTCCCGTCCATCATCTCGGGCGAGCCGGTCACCTCGGCGACGTCAATGACTTTTAGACCGGCGTCGCGCAGCAGCTTTGCCGTGCCGCCGGTCGAGACCAGCTCGACGCCCTGTTCGCTCAGAGCCTTAGCGAACTCGACAAGCCCCGACTTGTCGCTGACCGAGAGCAGCGCGCGGGCAATCTTTCGTTTCTCCATGATGGGGACTCTATCGTTCAGGTATTGTCGCCCGGTACCACGAAACGACGCACTCTACTCATCATCTGGGTTCGGGTCGATCAGGCTGCCGCCGCCGGCCTCCGCAGTTTGCTCAAGAATCCAGGAGACATGCATGTCCCGAGCGGCCCCGAGTTGACCGCTGAGCACGATCTGCGCCGTTTCCTGCGGGCCTCGTTCGTCTGCAAGGAAGACACTTTCGTGCAGCTCGATGGAAGGCGCGTTGCTGCTGAGCCGCCAGGTTTCGCGATTGGGCAGAATGAGATCGATGCTGGAGCCATCCGCCGACACTTGCGCGCCAACCGACGGGTGCAGATGGAAGCGAATGGTGAAAGCGCCGCCCTCACCGGCCCTTGATCCTCGCGATGCGCCGAGCGTATCCCCACCGTTGATGCTGAGGCCGTCCGGCGAGACTTCTACCCTCCGCGCATGACCGATGCCGAAGCGCGAGGCATAACCACCATGCGAGCCTTCGACGATGGCGCCGTCTTCGCTGAGCCCGCCTTGCACATTGTGCGGGCCGACCAGCGTCGCATTGCCGAAGCCGCCTTCGGTGAAGCTGGCGAATTCCGCCGAGGACGTATCCTCGAAGCAGAGCGTCGAATGCGCTTGGGTCGATCGCGAGAAGCTTCGCCAGTCGTCATGATCGACACCCGGCGCGCCGCAATTGACAACGATTGGAAATTGTCCAGAGCTCAGCTCGAAAGAAAGACACCCTGCATGCGCGGCGGTGCTGACGGCCGCGATCGGGGCCGGACCGATATCGGCGATCAGCTTGGTGCCGCCACGTTCGATCCGCGCATAACCGGAGTTTGGCGCCGCGCGGAGTGGCGTGCCCTCGATATCGTCATAGGCGAGCACGGTGGCGAGCGAGTCCGTGGGCGTGGCGCCGCAACCATTGAAGCGCGCGAAACTCCCGCCGCCGAGACGGAAGAACCGCAGCATCGGCATGGATCGGTCGATCGCGTCGGTCAGTTGTTTCGGCGGCAACCGGTCGCGCGCGACGAAGCATTGCCTGAGCGGCAGGAGATCGAGCAGGAGGTCAATCAGGGCCGCTGGGTTCCGCGAGATATGCCCGCCATCGGGGAGAATTTGCCGCTCAAGCTCCTTGTTGAACGGGCCCGAATAGCGCTCGACTACGGCCTGCTGCTCGGCGACGCAGAGCCCGCCATAGATCAAGGCCATCAACGAGACGAGGCGCGGCACGCCGTCCGGCGCGTCACGATAGCTCGCCGAGAGATAGCGGAGCTGCTCGGTCAGCGCCTTCAAGAACAGCTCATAGGAGCGCGGGTCGTTCGCATCGAGAATGACGACCGAGTTCGAAAGCCAGGAGATGATCCTGCGCGCCACGATCTCCGGTTGCCAACCGATGCCGCGCGAATTTCGATTGAGCTTGACCCAATCCGAAACCAGAGCCTTGGCCTGCTCGCGCGACAATTCGCTTCCTGCTGCCCGCAAATGCCTGAGCCAGGAGAAGCCGTGCAATTCTTTTGCCCACGCCTCGGAGGGTGGTGTGATCTCGAACGGCGACTGCGCGCCGACTTCCGCCAACCGCCCCGCCAAGCCGAAATGGCCATTGTAAAATTCCGTCGCGAAGCTTGGATCGGCGGTGCGTAATTCCTGTGGCGCGAGCAAAAGCTGCTCCGCCTGGCTGCCGGGATAGCTCAGCCGCGCCATCCTCGCGCGGACGAAGCGCCGCCAAGGACTTGGGCCACGTGACACCATCGGCTGCGTGCGCCGCTCTATGGCCTGATATTCAGCCGCCATGACGAATTGAACTCGTTATCGCCCGCGCGACGCTGCACAACTAGCGGGGTCCCCACACTACTTGGGGCACATTCTCAACGTTGCGCCCTGCACAATCAAGTGGCAGCGAATCGATTGGCTAATCGCTCTTGGTAAACGGCGCGTCCGACTTAATTGCGACGGACCAGTCTTGCGGCGAAAAACCCATCCATTCCGCTCCATTCCGGGCTTTCGAGCGGAAGCGCATAGGGAAAAGTGCGGAGCGAGACCGAGTTTTCCACCCATTCCACATGGCCGAACACCTCCTCGGGGCGGACCGGATCGAGGGCAAAGTCGGGGTGCCGGACCAAGAAACCGGCAATTTGGGCCTCGCCCTCCTCGGGCTCGAGCGAGCAGGTGGCATAGACCAGCCTGCCGCCAGGTTTGACGAGCGTTGCGGCGTTGTCGAGCAGCCGCCTCTGCAGGCCGGCCAGGGACACGATATCCGCTGCCGACTTCAGATAAAGAATGTCGGGATGCCGGCGGATCGTTCCGGTGCCGCTGCAAGGCGCATCCAGTAGGACCGCATCGAAGCGCTCGTCAGACTTCCAGGTCGTGGCATCGGCGGCGAGCACCGTCGCCTCCAGCCCGAGCCTTTTCAAATTGGCGCGCACTGTCCGGAGCCGCACCTCGGACTGATCGACCGCAATAACCGACGCGCCGGCTTGCACCAGTTGCGCCGTCTTGCCGCCAGGAGCCGCGCAAAGGTCGGCGACCCGCAAACTCGCGATGTCGCCGAGCAATCGCGCCGGCAGTGAGGCAGCCGCATCCTGCACCCACCACGCGCCAGCCTCATAGCCATCGAGCTGATCAATGCGTCCCTTCGGCAGCAGTCTCACGCTTTCCGTCGGCAGCACGCGGCCATCGAGCCGCTCGGCCCAAAGCGCGGGATCGCTCTTCACGGTGAGATCGAGCGACGGCTCGACCATGTTCAGACTGGCGATCGCATGCGCCCGCTCCTCGCCCCAATTCGCCACCCAGCGCTGCCACAGCCAATCCGGTGTGTTGACCCGCGCCGCATCGAGCCGGTCGGCGATCTCTGCGCCTTCCTTAGCGACACGCCGCAACACGGCATTGGCAAGCTTGTCGTAGCGCTTGGCGCGGCCATCGTATTGCGCCAGCGTGACCGCGAGATCGATCACCGCATGCGGAGGGATCTTTAGAAAGATCAACTGCGCGGCGGCAGAGAGCAAAATCGCATAGAGCGTGCCGGAGTTCTCGGGCAGCCCCCGCTCGAGAAACGCGGCGAGCACATGATCGATCTGTCCGCGCCGCCTGAGCGAGGCCGCAACGATCGCCCGCATCAAGGCGCGGTCGCGCTGCGGCAGGTCGAGCAGCCAACCGCTCGCGAGCGAGCGTCCCAGCACTTCGTCCAGGGATTGCTTCTTCTCCAGCACCGCGACGAGAAGCTCAACGGCGCCGCGCCGCGCCGGGAGTCCGGCCTGAGCCATCCGGGCACTTTTCTTGGCGCCCGTTTCCTTCGGCGAAGATGTCATCTGTGCTTTCGTCTAGCCCCAAGGGCCGGCTGCTCCGGCGCCGCTGGGCCGTTGCGGCACCCGGGTCTGACCCATGGTCTGCGCGATCTCATTCAACTGGGCAATGCGATTCTCAACGTTTGGATGCGTCGAGAACAGATTGTCCATGCGCGCGCCGGAGAGCGGATTCACAATAAAGAGATGCGCCGAGGCCGGGTTCCGCTCGGCGGCTGGGTTGGGGACATGCTCGGCGGCGCCTGCGATCTTGCGTAAGGCCGAAGCGAGCGCCAGCGGCTGCTTGCTGATCTCGGCACCGCCCCGATCCGCCTCGTATTCGCGCCCGCGGCTGACCGCCATCTGCACCAGGCCTGCGGCAAGCGGACCAAGGATCACGAGCAATAACGTGGCGATCGGACCCATATTGTTGTCGTTGTTGCGCGCGCCGCCGAAATAGAATCCGAAATTGGCGAGCATCGAGATCGCGCCGGCGATCGTCGCCGTGATCGTCATCAGCAACGTGTCGCGATGCTTGATGTGGGTGAGCTCGTGCGCGAGCACGCCTTCGAGCTCGTCTGCGTTCAGCGTCTGCAACAGGCCGGTGGTGACCGCGACGGCGGCGTGCTCAGGATTGCGCCCGGTGGCAAACGCGTTCGGCTGCTGGTTCTCCATGATGAAGACGCGCGGCATCGGCAGCCCGGCATCGCCGGCGAGACGCCGAACCATGGCGTAAAGTTCCGGCGCCGACCGCTCGTCCACTTGGCGCGCGCCGTACATCGACAGGACCATCTTGTCGGAGTTCCAATAGGCGAACAGGTTCATGGCCATTGCGACCAAGAGCGCGACGATCATGCCGCCTTG
>JANWJA010000114.1 GCA_025449615.1 Methyloceanibacter sp. | reverse complement strand
CGCAGCCATTCGCAACCAGCGTCTCGATCATCGCCTTCATCTGCTCGATATGGGCGGTGGCGCGCGGCTCGACCGAGGGATCGAGCGCGCCGAGCGCCTTCATGTCGATATGGAACTGCGCCTCGGTCTTTCTGGTGACCTTGGCGATCGCTTCGTTCAACGGCAGGTCGGGATAATCCTTCGCCGCCCGTGCCTTGATCTTGTCGTCGACGTCGGTGATGTTGCGGACATAGGTGACGTGGTCCTCGCCGTAGATGTGCCGCAGCAGCCTGAACAGCACGTCGAATACGATCACCGGCCGCGCGTTGCCGATATGGGCGAAGTCGTAGACCGTGGGCCCGCACACATACATGCGCACGTTGAACTTATCCAACGGGACGAAGGCTTCCTTCTTCCGCGTGAGCGTGTTGTAAAGCGTAAGCGCCACTGACCAAGCCCCTTGGCTTTCCGGCCCGGGCGGGCGTCCAACGAAAGTAAATCTTGGTTAAAGGAGGACCGACCGCGCGAGCTTATTGTTAGCCGGTAATAATGCCGCGCGAAATCATAAGGATCGGTTGCTCGTTAGTCCTCATGGGCCGAGTTATGGGGAAAAACCCTAATGGCGTCAAGGAACTCATCTTATTCATGCCGCATTGACCGCCAATCCTAAGGGCGCATAATAGCCAATAATCAGTGCGGACTTCTATTTAGCGACGGGTGGGAAGCTTGGGCATTCAGAGCAAAATCAGGCGCGCATTCACCGTGCCGGTCGTCTTGGCCGGGGCGTTCATCGTTTGCGCCACGGGTTTGACACTGGCCCAGCCCATGAGCGAGCAGCAGATTCGCTGCCTTCAGCTGCAACGCGAGCTCGCGAGCGCCCCGAGCACTGGTGGAGGCGGCGTCGGCGCCGATGACATGGCGGCCGTCCAGGCCCAAATTGCCAAACAGCAAAAGGTCTATGACGGCACCCACGCCTCGATGGAAGACGCCGGCTGCTTTCAAAGCATGTTCATCTTCGGCCGCAGCCTGGTTCGCAGCCCGAAATGCATCAGCATGAATAACCGCATGGAGGATGCCGGGCGCCAGCTCTCGCAGCTCCAGCAGCAGCGCGATGCGATGCGCAACGGCGGCGGCAGCAAACGCCGTCAAGCCGAGCTGCAGGACGCACTCGCCCGCAACGGCTGTAGCGGGGCTGTGGCGGCGCCCCAGCGCCGAAGCGGCGGCGGATTATTCGGCAACTGGTTCGGCGGCGACAACACGGAAGAAGAGGTCCAGCCCGAGCAGCCGGAGACGCCGATCTATCGCAGCATCGATCCCAACGGCCACTACCGCTCGATCTGCGTTCGGCTCTGCGACGGATTCTTTTATCCGATCAGCTATTCGACCTATGCCGGCCGCCTGACGCAAGACGCCACCGAATGCCAGTCGAATTGCGCAGCGCCTGCCGAACTCTATGTCTATCGCAATCCCGGTCAGGGACCTGAGCAGGCCATCTCACTCAACGGCTCGGCATATGCCGATCTGCCGGTCGCCTTCAAGTATAAGAAGGAATATGTGAAGGGCTGCTCCTGCAAGCAGGCCGAATATAATCCGACCGAAATCGAGACCTATAACAAGAGCGCAGAGGCGACCGCCGCCACCACGCCAGCCAAAGGCAAGCCCGGCAAGAAGGCCGCTTCTGCGCCTCAGGCCAACGCTCCAGTGCCTCAACCGGCCCCGGCGGGAGCAGCAGCGCCTTCTGGTGGCGCGCCGGCCGCGGACGCTGGTCCGCCTGCGCAACTCGATCTAGGCATCACCGGAAGCGGCGCCCCTGCGGCCCCTGCTCCCGAGCCGAAAGCCGAGGCACAACCAGCGCCTCCGGCCGCCGCACCGGCCCCGCAAGCGCAGCAATCGACGATTACCAAGTCGAAGACGCCCCCAGCGGCTCAGCCGCAATAGCGCGACGCACTCACCGCTATACCGGCGAAAGCCGGTATCCAGTGAAAAACAAAAACGGCTATCCCCGGAGAATTGTCTGTTGTTTTTGTGCTGGATACCGGCTTTCGCCGGTATGACGGAAAGCTGGCTACGCCTTCCTGCCTTGCAATCGATCGAGCGCACGGGCGCGCCCGATTAGCGGCAACAGCAATTTCAGCTCGGGTCCATGCTCGCGGCCTGTGAGGGCAAGCCTGAGCGGTCCGAACAGCGCCTTGCCCTTCGCGCCTGTCGCCTCCTTCACCGCCCCGGACCACGTGGACCAAGTCCCCTCGTCCCAGGGCTCTGGCGGCAGCAGCGCCGCCGCCGTCCCACAAAGCGCGCGGTCGGCGATCTCAGGCTCGATGGTCTCATGAACGATCCGCCACCACGTTTCGGCGTCGCCGAGCACGGCAAGATTGCCGCGCACCGCATTCCAGAACGCTTCACCGCCGCCAACACCCATTGCTTTCAGCCGATCCGCGACCGCCTCATAGGGCAGCATATGTAAGAGCTTGGCATTGAGCGCCCTGAGTTCGTCCGCATCGAATCGCGCCGGCGCCCGCGACAATTTCTCGAAGCCGAATAGCTCGACCAACTCATCGATGCTCGCATGCGGCACGATAGGGTCGGACGTGCCGATCGCCGAGACGTAGCTCGTGACGCTCATCGCCTCGAGCCCCTCCTCGCGCAAGCCTGAGATCGCAATCGCGCGGTCGCGCTTCGACAGCGCATGTCCGTCGGCGCTAACCAGCAGGCTGTGATGCCCGAACGCCGGCGGCGCAGCACTGAGCGCCTCGAACAATTGAATTTGCGGCGCGGTGTTGGCGACATGGTCCTCGCCCCGGATCACATGGGTGATGCCGAGATCGACGTCATCAACCACGCTCGGCAGCGTATAGAGATAGGTGCCGTCGGCCCGCACCAGCACCGGATCTGACAGCGAGGCGGCATCCACATGCTGCCGCCCGCGCACCAGATCGTCCCACACCACATCGCGCGTTTCGAGCTTGAAGCGCCAATGCGGCTTGATCCCTTTCGCCTCGAGTGCGGTGCGATCCTCATCGGTAAGCTTCAGCGCCGCGCGGTCATAGACCGGTGGGCGTCCGCGCGCGAGCTGGCGTTTGCGCTTCAGCTCCAGCTCTTCCGGTGTTTCGTAGGCCGGATAGAGCCGCCCCGATTTCTTCAGCGTCTCGACGGCCTTGTCGTAAAGCTTGGAACGCTCGGACTGTCGGTAGCGCTCCGCCCATTCGATCCCGAGCCAATTGAGATCCTCATCAATGCCGCGGGCGAAGACTTCCGTCGATCGCTCGACATCGGTGTCGTCGAGCCGGAAGATCAACCGCCCGCCCAGCTTCTGCGCGAACAGATGGTTGAGCAGCGCGGTGCGAATATTGCCGGCATGCAGCCGTCCCGTCGGGCTTGGCGCGAATCGAACGGTGACCGCCATGCTTAGAGCTTCTCTCGGAATTTGTTGGTGATTGGATAGCGGCGATCGCGGCCGAAATTCTTCGACGTGATCTTTACCCCTGGCGCAGACTGCCGTCTTTTATATTCCGCCGGATAGAGCATGCGCTCGACCTTCTTCACCGTCTCTGCCTTGTGTCCCCTCGCCACGATCTCGACAAGCGGCATCTCCATCTCGACCAGGCAATTCAAAATGTCGTCCAGCTCAGGATAAGGCGGCAGCGTGTCCTGATCGAGCTGGTTGGGTTTGAGCTCCGCCGACGGCGCGCGGGTCAAAATATTCTCGGGGACCACCGCGCCGTCCGGCCCGAGACAACCCTTCGGCTTGGATTTGTTGCGGTAGCGCGCCAACGCATAGATTTGGCCCTTGTAGAGATCCTTCACCGGATTGAAGCCGCCATTCATGTCGCCATAGAGCGTGGCATATCCGACGGAGACCTCGGACTTGTTGCCGGTGGTGAGCACCATCGGCCCGTATTTATTGGAGATCGCCATCAACAGCACGCCGCGCGCACGGGCCTGCAAATTCTCTTCCGTTGCGTCCGCGCCACCCTTGTCGGTCATCGCGGCGAAGCTCTTCGATAGCCCTTCGACCGCCGCATTGATCGGGAGGATGTCATAGCGCACGCCGAGATTCACAGCGAGCTCCGCCGCATCGTTCAAACTCTCATTGCTGGTGTAGAGATAAGGCAGCATCACGCAATGAACGCGGTCTGCCCCGAGCGCGTCCACCGCCAGGATCGCGCAGAGCGCCGAGTCGACGCCGCCGGAGAGCCCGAGCACCACGCCGGGAAATCCGTTTTTGTTGACGTAGTCGCGCAAACCCGTGACGCAGGCGAGATAGTTCGCGGCGTCCCCCTCCTCGACATTGGCGATCAGGCCCGGCTTGCAGTCCCAGCCATTGCTTCCGCGGCGCCACTCGGTCGTGATCAGCGCCTCCTCCCAGGCTGGCATCTGCACCACGATTTCGCCCGCGCGATCGAGCGCGAACGACGCGCCGTCGAACACAAGCTCGTCCTGCCCGCCGAACTGATTGACGTAAGCGAGCGGCAGTCCGGTTTCGCGCACCCGCGCACCCGCCACCAGATAGCGCTGATCCTGCTTGTCCATCCAATAGGGCGAGCCATTGGGCACGATCATAAGTTCGGCACCCGCCTTGGCCATGGCGCGACAGACTTCCTCGCTCCAAATGTCCTCGCAGACCGGCACCCCGATATTGACCCCACGAAATGCGATCGGATCCTGGAACGGCCCGGGAGCGAATACCCGCTTCTCGTCGAACACGCCGTAATTCGGCAGATTGGTCTTGAACCGGATCGCCTCCACGCGGCCACGATCGAGCAGCGCCATTGCGTTATAGACAAACGGGCCTTCCCCCCAGGGGAGCCCGATCAACATGGCGGGGCCGCCGTCGTCGGTATGTTTCGCCAAGGCCTCGCAGGCCTCGCGCGCTGCGCTCTGCAAAGCAGGCTTCAGCACCAGATCCTCGATCGGGTAGCCGGTGATAAAGAGTTCAGTATAGGCGATCAGATCGGCGCCCTTGGCCTTGGCGCGGGCGTCTCGGGCGCGCACAATATTGCCGTCAATATCGCCGACGACCGGGTTCAGCTGTGCACATGCCAGCTTGAACTGATCAATGATCTTTTTCGTCATGAATTGAACTTAGCGGCAGTTGCCGAACTGTCTAGCGGCGGAACGAGACCGATCGTTTACTACTCCCCGGCCGCCATCGAAAGCTCAGGCTCCGGGCGCCCTTCGCGATCGCGCCGCAGGCGCTCGGCCACGATGAAGGCGAGTTCCAGCGATTGATCGGCGTTGAGCCTCGGGTCGCAATGAGTGTGGTAGCGGTCGGACAGATCCGTCTCGGTAACCGCCTTGGCGCCACCGACGCATTCGGTGACGTTCTGCCCCGTCATCTCGACGTGAATGCCGCCTGCATGGGTACCCTCGCTCCGATGAATCTCGAAGAACGATTCGACCTCTTTCAAGATCAGATCGAAGGGCCGGGTCTTGTAGCCATTGGCCGCCTTGATCGTATTACCATGCATCGGATCGCAGGCCCATACAACCACCTTGCCCTCGCGCTTCACCGCGTTGATCAGCTGCGGCAGATGCTTGCCGACCTTCTCCGCGCCGAACCGCGCGATCAACGTGAGCCGCCCGGCCTCGTTCTGCGGATTGAGCAGGTCGATCAGCTTGAGCATCTCGTCCGGGCTCATGCTCGGGCCAATCTTAACCCCGATCGGGTTCTTGATGCCGCGTAAGTAATCGACATGCGCATGGTCGAGCTGGCGCGTTCGGTCGCCGATCCACAAGAAATGTCCCGAGGTCGCATACCAATCGCCGGTGGTGGAATCGATCCGCGTCATTGCCTGCTCGTAACCGAGCAGCAGCGCCTCGTGGCTCGTATAGAAATTCGAGGTACGAAGCTGCGGCGTGTTCTCCGGCGTGATGCCGCAAGCCCGCATGAAGCGGAGCGACTCGGCGATATGCTCGGCGACATCGGCATAGCGATGCCCCGCCGGGCTATCCTTCAAAAAACCCAGCGTCCAGCGATGCACATGCTCCAAATTCGCGTAACCACCTTGCGCGAAGGCACGCAGCAGGTTGAGCGTCGCCGCCGACTGCCGATAGGCCATCAGCATGCGCTGCGGGTCCGGCGTGCGGGCGGCTTCGGTGAACTCGGTGGCGTTGACGATGTCGCCGCGATAGCTCGGCAGCGATTTGCCGTTCACCTCCTCGGCCCCCGAGGAGCGCGGCTTCGCGAATTGCCCGGCGACGCGGCCAAGCTTCACCACCGGAACGCCGCCAGCGAAGGTCAGCACCACTGCCATCTGCAAGAACACGCGGAAGAAGTCGCGAATATTGTCGGCGCCATGCTCGGCGAAGCTCTCGGCGCAATCGCCGCCTTGCAGCAGGAAGGCTTCGCCTTGCGCAACTTGCGCCAGCTTCGCCTTCAGGCTGCGTGCCTCACCTGCAAAAACCAGCGGCGGAAAGCTCTTAAGCTGAGCCTCGACGTCCGCAAGCTGGCCCAAATCCGGATAGACCGGGGCCTGCTCGATCGGCTTGTTCCGCCAGGTTTCTGGACTCCAACGCACGTTCATCGAAACTCTCCTGAAATCTCAGGGCTATATAAGCTCTTCATGGAGTTGTGGCTAGGTAACGTTGTTTCCGCGTTAAGGCCGTGTCAAATAGCTGACCCTCGAAGGAGTACCCCTTGGATCCCCGGCATCTCGAACACAGCCATCACCCGGCTGAGATAGCCCATCGCCTCGCGGAAGGGCCGAAGGCGAGCTATTTGCGCGATTGGGTCTATGGCGGCATTGACGGCACCGTGACGACCTTTGCGGTGGTGGCCGGAGTGGTCGGCGCCGACCTCTCCACCAAGGCTTTGCTCATCTTGGGTGCAGCCAATCTCTTCGCGGACGGTTTCTCCATGGCCGCCGCCAATTATTCCGGGAGTAAGGCCGAGGCCGAGGAATATGAGCATGTGCGCCTCATGGAAGAGCGTCATGTCGAGCAGGCGCCGGAGGGTGAGCGCGAGGAGATCAGGCAAATCTTTCGCGGCAAGGGTTTCGAAGGCGAGGCGCTGGACGCTGCCGTCAAGGTCATCACCGCCAAGCGCGAGCGCTGGATCGAGACCATGATGACGGAGGAGCATGGGCTGCCGCCCATCAATCGGTCTTCCGCCAGAGCGGCCTTCACCACCTTCCTCGCCTTCGTGGTTTGCGGCTCGGTGCCCCTCTTTCCTTTCGTGCTCGGCACGCCTGCATCGATCACTGTCTCAACGGCCATGACCGGGCTCACCTTCTTCTTGATTGGCTCCATGCGGAGCCGCTGGTCGCCGATGCCGTGGTGGCGCGCGGGTATCGAGACCTTCACCATCGGCATTGTAGCCGCGGCCATGGCCTACCTCGTTGGCGTTGTGCTCGGGAGCGCGCTCTGATGGCCATTCGCGAACCGAGCTTCACCATCGGCATGGAGGAGGAATATCTCCTCGTCGACAAGGAGACGCGCGACCTGGCGCAAGAGCCGCCTGCTGCCCTGCTCGCCAAATGTCAGCAGGCGTTGCCCGGACAAGTCAGCCCCGAATTCCTGCGCTCGCAGATCGAAGTCGGCACCAAAGTCTGCCGCTCGATTCAAGAAGCGCGCGCCGATTTGATCCGCTTGCGATCGACTGTGGGCGGAATCGCCGGCGAGTTCGGCCTGGCCCCCATCGCCGCCTCTACGCATCCCTTCGCCCAATGGTCGAGCCAGCTTCACACCGACAAGGAGCGCTACAACGTGCTCGCCCAGGATTTGCAGCAAGTGGTGCGGCGGCTCGTCATTTGCGGCATGCATGTCCATGTCGGCATCGACGACGACGAGCTCCGCATCGATCTGCTCGGTCAGGCCGCGTATTTCCTGCCGCATCTTTTGGCCCTCTCGACCTCCTCGCCATTTTGGCAAGGCAATGTCACGGGTCTCAAATCCTACCGGCTCTCCGTGTTCGACGAGCTGCCCCGCACTGGCCTGCCGCATCAATTCTCGAGCTACAGCGAATATCTCCGCACGGTCGAACTCCTGGTCAGCGCCGGCCTGATCGAGGATGCCACCAAGCTCTGGTGGGATTTGCGGCTCTCCGCGCGTTTTCCCACGCTCGAAATGCGCATCACCGATGTCTGTCCGCTGATCGAAGACGGTATCGCCATCGCCGCGCTCTACGTTTGTATCATCCGGATGCTCTATCGCTTGCGGCGCGACAACAAGCGCTGGCGCTATTACCCGCCCTTCCTGGTGCGTGAGAACCGCTGGCGGGCGCAGCGCTACGGCACTACTGAAGGTCTCGTCGATTTCGGCGAAGGCGCGCTGGTGCCCTTCCCGACTTTGCTCGAAGAATTGTTCGATCTCGTGGCCGAGGACGCCGCCTATTTCGGCTGCGCCAAGGAAATCGCCCATGCGCGAACCATCGTGCGGCGCGGCACATCCGCCGACCGCCAACTCGCCCGCTTCGATCAGGTGAAAGAGCTCGGCGGCACCGAGCAGGCGGCGCTGGTCGCCGTGGTGGATGATCTCATCGCTGAGACCATGACCCTGCCGAAGCCCTAAAGCGTGGTCCCCATGCCGCCATCGACATGCAGGCTCGAGCCGGTGATATAGGCCGCTTCGTCAGATGCGAGGAACAGCGCGGCATTGGCGATGTCCTCCGGCGTGCCGAAGCGCCTAAGCGGCGTCTGCGCCAACAGCCCCTTGGCAATCATCGGATTGGCGGTATAGCGCCCGATCAAAGCGGTCTCGACATAGCCCGGGCATAGGCAATTCACCCGAATATTGTAGGGCGCATATTCCACCGCGAGGCTTCGCGACAGCGCCGATACCGCACCCTTGGTCGCCGAATAGACGCTCATTTGCCGCGTATGTTTGGTCGCCATCACCGAGGAGAGATTGACGACCGAGCCCTTGCCTGAAGCCTTGAGCAGGTCGAAGGCCTCGCGCGCGCAGCGCACCGTGCCGTCGAGATTGACCGCCCAGACCCGCTCCCAGGCCTCGTCGCTCATATGCCGGAAATCAGCGCGTTCGCCGACGCCCGCATTGTTGACGAGTACGTCGAGCCTGCCGAATTGCTTCTTGATCCGCGCCATCAGCGCCTTGACCTCGTCGGTCGAGGTCACGTCCACGGTCTCGGCGTGCGCCGCGCCATTGCTTTTCACGATGGCGTCCGTGACGTCTTTTGCCGCCTCGCCGTCGCGATCGGCGATGATGACGCTCGCCCCCTCGCGCGCGAAAATCTCGGCGATCGCGCGGCCGATGCCAGCCCCGCCGCCCGTCACCAGTGCGATCTTGTCCTCAAGCCGCCGCATCGGACCCCACGATCGGTTTCGGCGGTTCCCAACGATGCCGCATGGTGACGAGTTCCTCCCCGGCGCTCGGATGCAGCGCCATGGTGCGATCGAAGTCCGCCTTGGTCGCTCCCATCTTAAGCGCGATCGCCGCCATCTGCGCGATCTCGGCGGCGTCGGGCCCGAGGATATGGCAGCCGAGCACTTTGTCGGTCTCGGCGTCGATCACGAGCTTCATCAGCATTTTGTCGTCGCGCCCTGGCAGCATGTATTTCATCGGCCTGAACAGACTCTTATAGAGATCGATATTCGCATACATTTCGCGCGCCTTGGCCTCCGACAAGCCGACTGTTCCGATCTCAGGATCGGAGAACACCGCTGT
>JANWJA010000113.1 GCA_025449615.1 Methyloceanibacter sp. | reverse complement strand
GCGCGGCGCTCGTCTATTTCGTCGCCATGCCGCTCGCCATGACATTCTTTCTATCGATGCAGCAGACCGGGGAGGGCCAGGTACAGATCCAGCTCACTGCCAAGGTGAGCGAATATCTCTCGCTGATCATGGCGCTGATCCTGGCCTTCGGCATTTGCTTTCAATTGCCGGTGCTGCTGACGTTGTTGGCACGCTCAGGCTTCATTACGGCGGAGGGTCTGAGGGCTAAGCGCAAGCATGCCATCCTCGGCGTCTTCATCGTCGCCGCAGTGCTAACCCCGCCGGACCCGATCAGCCAGATCGCGCTCGCCGTCCCCACCATCCTGCTTTATGAGCTCTCGATCTACGCCGTGAAGCTCGCCGAGAGGAGCCACGCGTCGGTGGCGACAGCTTCAAAGCCGAAACGCAAACCGGCCTGAGCCCAGATGATCCGTCCGCCGGACACGACGACTCTTCTGTTGATCGTTTTTTTCTGGGCGGTGGCGTCATATCTGATCGTGCCGCAGCTCTGGGCACGTCATTACCGGCGTCACCCATTTCTCACCCAAGCCGCGCGTGTCACGCTCACAGGCGACGGTCATCCTGGCGACCCGATCAATATCGGTCTGGTGGGCAACGAAGGCGAAGTCGTGCGTGCCATGACGGCCGCCGGCTGGTTCCCCGCCGACCCAATCACGTTCACGAGCAGCGTGCGTATCGCCGCCGATACCGTGCTCCGCCGCCCCGACGACGATGCGCCGGTGAGCAATCTGTTTCTGTTCGGCCGGAAGCAGGATCTCGCCTTCGAGCAGCCACTGGCCGGCGGTCCGGGCAAGCGCCACCATGTTCGCTTCTGGCGATGGGACCAGCTTTATGACGGCCGTCCTGGCTGGTTCGGGGCGGCGACCTTCGATGAGAAAGTAGGACTGAGCCACACCACCGGCCAGGTCACCCATCACATCGCCCCTGATGTCGATGCCGAGCGCGACCGCCTGGTGAGCGAATTGCAAGCGGGCCGCGTCGTGCAGTCAGTCGATTGGCGGGACGGATTTCACGCCGATTGCGAGGGCAAGAACGGCGGTGGCGATCCCTGGCACACTGACGGCCGCCTGGCGATCGTGATGTTGCGCCCCAAGGATTGACCGCTATCGGTCAAACCCAAGCGATGACAATGGCGGGAGGTCGCTCTATACGAAGGCGAGCCCAGAATCAGCCAAAGCCAGTGAGACCAGGCCGTGCTCGACATCAAATGGATTCGCGAAAATCAGGACGCCTTCAAGAAAGGTCTGAGGCACCGCGGCGTGGAGCTGACCGAGAGTGAAGGCCTGTTGAATCGAATTCTGAAGCTGGACGAGGAACGCCGCGGAACGATTCAACAATTGCAGGACGCGCAGGCCCGCCGCAACGAAGCCTCCAAGGCGATCGGCAAGGCCAAGGCCGCCAAGGACGAGAAGACCGCCACGGCCCTGATGGACGAGGTGGCAGACCTCAAAGAGATCATCCAGCAGGGCGAGGAGAAGGAGCGGCAACTCGAAGCCGAGTTTCGCGACCTGCTCGCCGGCATTCCCAACACGCCGCTGCCCGATGTGCCGGTCGGCGATGAGAAGGCCAACAAGGAGCTCCGCAAGGTTGGCACGCCGATCAAATTTCCGTTTCCGCCGAAGCAGCATTTCGAGATCGGCGAAGCGCTCGGGCTGATGGATTTCCAGACCGCAGCGAAACTTTCCGGTAGCCGCTTCGTCGTGTTGAAGGGAGCGCTGGCGCGCCTCGAACGCGCGCTCGCCCAGTTCATGCTTGATTTGCACACCAGCGAACATGGCTACACGGAAGTCGCCCCGCCGCTCCTCGTCCGCGATGACACCATGTTCGGCACGGCGCAACTGCCGAAGTTTGCTGAGGATCAGTTTCTGGCGACTAGAAAATTATCCAAAGAGGAAGTTCAGGCCCGGGTTTCTGAATTGGAGTTGATCGCTAGTGAGAACGAGTCGGCGCAACAGGCTGCCGGCTTAATTAGGATCGGCTTGGAATCTGGTTGGACGGACAAAACACATCTCTGGCTCATTCCGACCGCCGAAGTTTCACTCACCAATCTGGTCCGTGAAGACATCATCGACGAAGCCAAGCTCCCGATCCGCGTCACCGCCGGCACGCCCTGTTTCCGCGCCGAGGCCGGCGCCGCAGGCAAAGACACAAGAGGCATGATCCGCCAGCATCAATTCTCCAAAGTGGAGCTCGTTTCCATCACCACGCCGGAGCAATCGGCCGCCGAGCATGAGCGCATGACGCAATGCGCGGAAGAAATCTTGAAGCGCCTCGAGCTTCCCTACCGCACCATCGTGCTCTCGACCGGCGACATGGGTTTTGCCGCGCAAAAGACCTACGACATCGAGGTCTGGCTGCCGGGGCAGGGCGCCTATCGCGAAATCAGCTCCTGCTCATTGTGCGGCGATTTCCAGGCTCGCCGCATGAATGCGCGCTACCGCCCGAAAGATTCCAAGAACACGCAATTCGTCTACACGTTGAACGGCTCCGGCGTCGCCGTCGGCCGCGCTTTGATCGCCGTGCTGGAGAACTACCAGGAAGCGGACGGCTCGGTCCGCGTTCCTGAAGTCCTCAAGCCCTATATGGGCGGCCTCGAAAAGATCGTAGCCACATAGCAATGCGTATCCTCATTACCAACGATGACGGCATCGAAGCTGCTGGCCTCGACGTGCTGGAGAAGATCGCGACCGATCTCAGCGACGACGTCTGGGTGATCGCGCCGGAAACCGATCAGTCCGGTGCCGCGCATTCGCTCACCCTCGCCGAGCCTTTGCGCATGCGCGAGCTAGCGCCTCGCCGCTACGCGGTAAAGGGTACGCCCACCGATTGCGTCATCATGGGCGTCCGCTTCCTCCTCGCCGACCAGCCGCCGGAGCTCGTGCTCTCCGGCGTCAATCGCGGCCAGAACCTCGCCGACGACGTCAACTATTCAGGAACCGTCGCCGGCGCCATCGAGGCCGCGCTGCTCGGCATCCCCTCGATCGCCATGAGCCTCGTCACCGAGGGCTTCGAGCGCGGCGCGCCCCAATGGGAAACCCCGGTGCGCCACGGTGCGTCCTTGGTGCGTAGGCTCCTGGAGGCCGGCTGGCCGGAAGACGTCGTGCTCAATGTCAATTTCCCGGACTGCGCCCCGGATGAGGTGAAAGGCATGGCGGCGACAGTGCAGGATCTACGCAGCGTCGATCAGGTTCGCATCGAGGACCGGATGGATACCAGGGGCCGCGCCTATTACTGGATCGGCATCGAGCGGCGCCCCTCGAAGCCCCCCGAAGGCACCGATCTCTGGGCCGCGCGCTCCAACCTGATCTCCGTCACCCCTCTCTATCTCAATTTCACCCATGAAGAGACGAGGAGCCGCCTCTCAAAAGTGCTAGGCCACTGACAGAAAGCGAGAATCACTCGATACTCGCACCCCGGAGGTAGGGGCCGGCTCGGATATGGCGAGCGCGCAAGACCAGATTGGTTTGATCATGCAGCTAAGGCGTCGCGGCATTCGCGACACCGCTGTGCTGCGTGCGATCGAGCGCGTGCCGCGGGAACAATTCATCGATGAATCCTTCGGCGATCACGCCTATCACGACATCGCGCTTCCCATCGAATGCGGCCAGACCATCTCGCAGCCTTATGTCGTGGCCTACATGACCGAGCAGCTCGAACTCGACCTGCGCCATAAGGTGCTCGAGATCGGCACCGGCTCGGGCTATCAGGCTGCCGTGTTGTCGCATCTCTGTCGGCGTGTCTACACTATCGAGCGCTGGCGCGAGTTGCAGAAACTTGCCGAGAAGCGCCTCGCCAAGCTTCGCATCGCCAATGTCACCACTATCATCGGCGATGGCTGGATCGGCTGGCCGCCACAAGCGCCGTTCGACCGCATCATCGTCACCGCGGCGGCGCCCGAGCCGCCGCAAGCTTTGGTTGATCAGCTCAAGCTCGGCGGCCGCATGATCTTGCCCATCGGCGAGAGCCGCGACACCCAACAACTCGTCCAGATCGACAAGACCGAGGACGGTCTGGTGACCACCGAGCTACTCCCCGTGCGCTTCGTTCCTCTATTGCATGGCGTGGCCAAAGACACGGAACGCGAATCTTTTCGCGACATCGGAAAGGATCGTTAACAGCATGTTTACCTCTCGCGACGTTTACTGGGCGCCTGTAGTTTTGCGTGGGGCAAAAGGGATGAAACATGCGGCGGTCGGCCGTGGCATCGCGCTTATGGCGGCGGCCGCGGCAGTTTTAATCCTTGGCGGGTGTAGCGCGAGCAGTTCCCGCTTTGATTTCCCAGCCTTCAATCTGACATCTTCGGGCGAGACCGCGTCCACGGTCGGCACGCCTCCGCAGCAGCAAGCCGATCTCACCACGACATCGTCGCTGCCGGTTCCGGAGGAATCCGTCTACGCCCACGGTCAGGCGCCTGGCCCGCAAGGAGCCGTTGCGCGTGCGGATCTGCCGCCCGTCCAATCTTCGCCGCTGCCGCGCCCGATGCCGGCTTCTTACACGCCGCAACCCGGCTCTTCGCCGCGCGTGCAGAACATCTCCTATGGTGGTGGCTGGCAAGGAAGCCCGCGTCCGCAGCCTGCGGTTGTGCGTGTCGCCGGCGAGCCGACTGCTGGCCGCAAGGTGAAGGTGGGCAGGGGCGATACGCTCTCGGTTTTGGCAAAGCGCTATAGCGTCAGCGTCGATGCGATCAAGAGCGCCAACAATCTCACCGATACGCGTCTCACCGCCGGCCAAGAGCTGATCATTCCAGGTCCGGGCTGGTCTGCCGAAGCTCCTGCGGCACCTTCGACGACCGCTGCCGAAGTCACAGCACAGGGCGAAACCTATAAGGTGCAGAGAGGCGACACGCCGCGCGGCATCGCCAACAAATTCAAGATCACCGAGAAAGAGCTGATCGCGGCGAACAAGCTTACCCGCGCCGACCGGCTCCAAATCAACCAGACCCTGACCATTCCGAGCGCGAAGCAGGAAACGCCAGCGCCTGAAGTCGCCGAGACCAGCAAGCCGTCCGAGCTCGAAGCTCCCGCCGCCGTGTCTCCCGACATACGCACGGTCAAGACCACGACCATCAAAGCGCCGGACACTGTAAAGCCGTCCGAAACTTCTCCCGCGCCGACGCAATCGGTGTCTGACGACAAAGCCAATGCAGCGAAGCCGACTATCGCCGCGTCGGACGAAGTGATCGGCGGAGGCTCGCCCACCAAGACGGCGGAATCCAAGCCGGCCGACCCCAAGACGCCGGAGACCAAGACTGCAATCGCGACCGCGAATGCCTCAGGCACCAGCACGGAGCAACTACCGCAACCGGATCCGATGTCTGGCAACAGCTTCCGCTGGCCGGTGCAGGGGCGCATCATTTCCGAATTCGGCTCTAAGGCCGATGGCGGCCACAATGACGGCATCGATCTCGCCGTGCCGCAAGGTACGTCCGTCAAGGCCGCCGAGAACGGCGTGGTGGCCTATGCCGGCGACGAGCTCAAGCCCTATGGCAATCTGATCCTGATCCGCCACTCGAACAATTGGGTGTCGGCCTACGCGCATAACGAAGAGCTGCTGGTGAAGCGCGGCGACAAGGTGCGCCGTGGCCAGGTCATCGCCAAGGCCGGCAAGACTGGAGCAGTGAGCCAGCCTCTGGTGCATTTCGAGCTGCGCAAAGGCTCGCGCCCGATCGACCCGACGAAATATATGGCGAACGCGCAAGCAAGCGCGGATTAGGCGTCGAGCTTCACACCCAGGTGGCCGGCCAAGTCTTGGATGAATTGCCAGGCGACGCGGCCTGAGCGCGAGCCGCGGGCCGCAGCCCAGGCTAACGCCTCCTGCTTCAGAGCAGAACCGTCGACCTTCAGCCCGTAGTGGCGCGCATAAGCCCCCACCATTTCCAAATAGTCGTCCTGGCTGCAATTGTGGAAGCCGATCCACAGCCCGAAGCGGTCCGAGAGCGACACCTTCTCTTCCACGGCCTCTGAGGGGTTGATCGCGGTCGAGCGCTCGTTCTCGAGCATCTCCCGCGGCATCAAATGCCGCCGGTTCGATGTCGCGTAGAACAACACATTCTCGGGCCTGCCCTCGATGCCGCCTTCAAGCACGGCCTTCAGCGATTTGTAAGACGTATCGCGCGCCTCGAAGGAGAGGTCGTCGCAGAACACCAGGAAGCGGTGTTGAGCCGCCTCGCGTAACGGAGTCAAACATTGGGGGAGAGTGTCGATATCCTCCCGATGGATCTCGATCAGTTTGAGCGGCGTCTCGCTCCGGCAGATTTCCGCATGCACGGCCTTGACCAGCGAGCTCTTGCCCATGCCGCGCGCGCCCCACAGCAGCGCATTATTGGCCGGCAGCGTTTTCGCGAATTGCCGTGTATTGACCAGCAGCATGTCACGCTGCGCCTCGATGCCCTTGTGCAAGGAGAGGGGAACCCGGTTCACCTCGCGGACGGACGCGAAGCCTTGTGGCTCTGCATGCCAGACGAAGGCCTCGGCCATGCCGAAATCAGCAACCCGTTCGCGCGACGGACTCAAACGTTCCAGCGCCCGGGCGATCCGCTCCAAAAGGCCGGTCAGAGGTTCCTGGTAATTCATGGCCGCCCGGTTTACGCCGAAGCGCCAGCATAAGAAAGGCCCGGAGATGGCTCAAACCGCCCCGTTGCAAACACGGTTGAGGTGGCTATAGTCCCGCCAAATCAAAGCGCCCAAAGGCGTTCGAGAAGGGGTCGGGCCCGCAAACGGCCCGGAACGTCTAAGCCAAAGGATCTGACCGCATGACGAGTTTTGTCTACGCCCAAGCCGCGTCGCCGGGCGCGATGGACTACCTCAATAGCCTCATCGTCCCGACCATCATGATCATCGGCATCATGTATTTCATGATGATCCGGCCGCAGCAGAAGCGTCTCAAAGAGCACCGCGACATGGTGGCCAACATCCGCCGCGGCGACACGGTGGTGACCTCCGGCGGCATCATCGGTAAGGTTGCCAAGGTGGAGGATAACGAGCTCCAGATCGAAATCGCCGATGGCGTGCGCATCAAAGTTCTGCGCGGGACCATTTCGGAGATCCGCGGCAAGACCGAGCCGGCGGCAAATGCGAAGCCGAAAGCGGCCTCAGAGTGATCAGAATCAAACTAATCGATTAGCGCCATAGTTTAAGCGGAGCTTCAGGCAGCCATGCTGCATTTTCAAAGATGGAAGGTGATCCTCGTTTGGGGCATCGTGCTCGTGGGCTTCCTGCTTGCGCTCCCGAATCTGTTTTCTCCATCGACCCTGGCGGGACTGCCGTCTTGGCTTCCGCACAAGCAGGTTAATCTCGGCCTCGACCTGCAAGGCGGCGCGCATCTCCTCTACCAGCTCGAAGAAAAAGAAGTGGTCGAGGATTGGCTGAAGACGGTCAGAAGCGATGCGCGCGACGCGCTTCGTGGCGCGAAGCCCGCGATCGGCTACACCGATCTCGCGCAAAACTCTGCCACGCGCTCAGTCTCGGTGAAAATCCGCAACGCTGCCGATTTCGACAAGGCTCTGGCCGCCTTGAAGAAGCTTTCCGTTTCCGTTGGCGGCAATGTGTTCAGCAACTTTTCCGGCAGCGACCTCGACGTCGAGAAGAGTGGCGATAACGAGGTCACGCTGACCATCACCGATGTCGGCCTCAACCAGCGTATGGGCGCCGCGATCCAGGCATCGATCGAGACTATCAGGCGCCGCGTCGACCAGCTCGGCACCACCGAGCCGATCATCCAGCGCGAGGGCCGCAACCGCATTCTGGTGCAGGTGCCGGGCATCCAAGATGTCGAGCGCTTGAAGAATCTGATCGGCGAGACCGGCAAGCTCGAATTCAAGCTCGTCGATCCCTCGGCCGACGCGAGCCAAGTGGCAAGCAGCAAGCGTGTGCCGACCGGTGACGAGCTGGTCTATGGCGAAGAGACTCCGCCGGTTCCCTACGTGTTGAAGGACGAGGTGCTCTTGACCGGGCAGAATCTGGTCGATGCGCAAGCCTCGTTTGACCAACGCACCGGCGAGCCTGTCGTGACCTTCCGCTTCGACGCCGCCGGCGCCAAACGCTTCGGCAAGATCACCCAAGAGAATGTTGGTCTGCCCTTTGCTGTTCTGCTTGATAACAAGGTGATCACGGCGCCGCGCATCAACGAGCCGATCCTCGGCGGCACTGGCCAGATCAGCGGCAATTTCACCGTCGAGCGCGCCAATGACCTCGCCGTGCTGCTCCGCTCCGGTGCGCTGCCGGCCAAGCTTACCCCCATCGAGGAACGCACCGTCGGCGCGAGCCTTGGCGCCGACTCCATCGCCTCTGGCAAGAAGGCTGCGCTGATGGGGCTCGCGCTCGTCGTCATCTTCATGTTCGCGGCCTATAGCCTCTTCGGGCTGTTTGCCAATCTCGCGCTTCTCATCAACATCGCGTTGATCTTCGGCGTACTCTCGCTGATGGGCGCGACCCTGACACTGCCTGGCATCGCCGGCATTGTGCTCACCATCGGCATCGCGGTCGATGCCAACGTGCTGATCAACGAGCGCATCCGCGAGGAGATCAGATCGGGCAAGTCGCCAGTCGCCTCCATCGAGGCCGGCTACACCCGCGCCATGGCGACCATTATCGACTCCAACGTGACGACCCTGATCTCGACTCTGGTGCTGTTCTGGCTCGGCTCCGGCGCGGTGCGCGGCTTCGCCGTGACGCTCACCGTCGGCATCTTCGCCTCGCTTTTCACCGCCGTTACCGTGACCCGGATGATGGTCGCATACTGGCTGCGCAGGTGGCGGCCCACACTCGTGCCGATTTAGGAAAGAACCGATATGTTCAGAGGCTTCAGCTTCGTCCCCGCCGATACCAAGATCGATTTCGTTCGCCTAAGGACGATCAGCTGGGTCGTGTCCGCGCTGCTCACCGTCGTGCCCTTGTTCCTGGTGTGGAGCGTCGGGCTCAATTTCGGCATCGACTTCCAGGGCGGCACCCTGATCGAGATCAAGACCAAGGAAAGCACGGCCGATCTTGCCTCCATTCGCTCCAGGATCAACGCGCTCAATATCGGCGAGGTGCAGATTCAGGAATTCGGCGCGCCCGACAATGTGCTGATCCGCATCGCAGCGCAGCCGACCGAGCAAGAGCAGCAGGCTTCCATCGGCAAGGTGAAGCAGGCGCTGGGCGACGGTGTCGAATATCGGCGCGTCGAGGTCGTCGGTCCCACCATCTCGAACGAATTGATCGCCGGAGGCACCGTCGCCGTCGTCGTCGCCATGTTAGGCATCTTGATCTATGTCTGGTTCCGTTTCGAATGGCAGTTCGCCGTCGCCGCCATCGCCTCGCTGATTCACGACGTAACCGGAACCATCGGTGTATACGCGTTGCTCCAGCTCGAGTTCAATCTCTCGTCTATCGCCGCCATTCTCACCATCATAGGCTATTCGCTCAACGACAAGGTCGTGATCTTCGACCGAATCAGAGAGAATTTGCGCAAGTATCGCAGGATGCCGCTGGTTGAGCTGCTCAATCTCTCGATCAACGAGACGCTGTCCAGAACCACGCTCACCCACGTCACCACCTTCCTCGCCATGCTGCCGTTTCTCATTGTCGGCGGCGAGGCGATCTACGGCTTTGCGCTTGCCATGTGCTGGGGCATCGTCATCGGCGCCTATTCCTCGATCTTTGTCGCGGCGCCCTTGCAGTTGATCCTCGGCGTGAAGCGCGACGCCTTCACCAAGAGCGGGGAAAGCACGAGGGCAGGGGCCGCGGCGCGGGTCTGATCCTGCCTTTGGAGGAAGCGAGGCCTCGATTGGATGAGGCGGAGCAAACTAGAACGATAGTCGCCATCGTCCGCGAGGGCGATCCCGACCGTTACCTCGCCACGCTATTCGCGTCTTCATCCGCCCGCGACGATCTGTTTGCCCTTTATGCCTTGAATGTCGAGCTCGCCCGCATCGGCGAGCGGGTGAGCGAGCCAGACCTCGGCAAGATCACATTGCAGTGGTGGCGCGACGCGCTAGCCCGCGCTGCGACCGGCGAGGCGACGGCAAGCCCCGTGGCCGACGCCATTGGTAGCCTCCTGCAGCACCATCCAGGCGCGGCAGAGCCCATCCGCAGAATGATCGATGCGAGAGAGTTCGATATCGCGGTGAAGATCATGCCGGACATGGCCGCGCTTGACGCCTATCTGGATGCTACTGCAGGCAGCCTGTTTGCGGCGGCCGTAACTATTGGCGGTGGAGATGCCGATCGGCTCCAATCACTCTATGCCGAAGCCGGTCACGCCTACGGCCTTACCGGTTTGATGCGGTCCTTGCCCGTTCACGCCGCGCTGGAACGTTGCGACCTCCCGGACGATCTGCTTCGCCGTCACGGCACCTCGGCGGAAGCCATCCTTGCAGGCAAGGCGAGTCCCGGCCTCGCATCCGTGCTCGCTGAGTTGCGTGGCAAGGCCCAAGTCTCCCTGGAGCAGGCCGAGCGGAAGCTTGCAGAACTCCCGGCGCGAGAACGAAAGTTCTTTCTGCCGCTTGCGCTGGTGCGGCCTTATTTGGCTTCGCTGGCCAAGGTCGCGTCGGATCCTTTTCGCTTCGTAAGCACCATCAATCCGCTTTATCGTCTGTGGCGCTTGGCGACCTGGCGGTAGCGCAAGAGGAAAAGCTCATGGCGAAGACGGCAAGGACATGGTCGTGGCGTGGCTGGCTTCCCGACATCAGCGCGGCGGTCGAGCGATTTCCGTTGGGCGTCGGCTTCGCGGTGCTCTTTACCCTCTACAAGCTCTATCACGGCTCGAATATGGGCGATGCCAAGCTCAGGACCCTTGGAGCCTTGGCGGCCTGTTTCCTTTGGGTCGTCGCCGTCGATTTCTTCGTGGAATCGACTAAGCGCACGCAAGCCGTGAGGTTTGTTCTCGCGGCCGCTGGCGTCCTGGTCATCGCTCTCCTCTTTTGGCTTGCCTGGTGCATTTGGCTTAGCCCCCATCTTCTCATCGGCGGGCTTGTGCTTCTCGTCGGCCTCGCCGGCTTCCTCGGCCGCAATGAAAGCAACTCATCGTTTTGGCTGTTCAATCAGCGGCTGGTGCTGGGCACCGGTGTCGCCCTTGTTGGCGCCGGCCTCTTCGGCGCCGGCCTCTCCAGCATCCTGGAAACATTGAACACGCTGTTCTCGCTCGATCTGCCGTTCCGCTGGCACGAGTATATCTGGACCGTTTGCCTTGGCCTGATCGCGCCGGTGAGCGCGCTTGCCTTCGCGCCGCGGAGTTTCAGCGACACCATCACCGAGCAGGATCGGAACGAGTTCATCATGCGGGCCGCTTCGACCCTGGTGAAATTCGTGCTGGTGCCGCTGCTGCTCGTCTACACCGCCATTCTCTACGCTTACGCCATCAAGATCGCACTCGAATGGACGCTGCCTAAGGGCACGCTAGGCAGCATGGTCGTTGGCTATCTCATGGTCGGCGCCGCCACACTTCTTGTCGGCTATCCCATGCGCGAGACTGGGGGCACGCTGGTCCGCCTGTTCTGGCGCTATTGGGTCTGGCTCACGGCCCTGCCGGTGATCCTGCTGTTCCTCGCGGTCTATCGGCGCATCGCCGATTATGGCGTCACCGAGGATCGCTATTTGATGGTGCTGATCGGTGTCTGGGCGCTGGCGCTCGCGATCATTCGCGTGACCAGAGGGGAGAATTTCGATCTCAGACTGGTGCCGGGCGTGTTGGCGCTCCTGCTGCTTGCCGCTTCTTTCGGCCCCGGAGGCGCCAACGGCTTCTCCGTCATGAGCCAGCGTGCCGAGCTCGAAAAGCTCCTGATCAAGAGAGGCCTGCTTATCGACGGCAAGCTGGTTGCGCGCACGGACTCAAATCCGGACAGTAGCCGTCTCGGCACCGATGCGTCTCGCGTGCGTGG